>JAUHXX010000037.1 GCA_030426825.1 Bacteroidia bacterium
ATTTGTTATGCAGATACAGAAAAGAAGTTGTTGCATGCCGCAGCTTATATTGTAACCTATTCTAAAGATCAGGCGACAGCAGAGGAAGATCCTCATGCTATTGTTTATGAAAATTATAAGGATGTTCAAGGGGTGCCCTTTGCCCACAAATGGACCTTTTGGGGGTGGAATGCTACTGACGGTTTAACTGATCAACTAGGGGAAGGAACACTATCGAATATCAAATTTTTAACTTTTGATGAGGTTGATTTTACGGTTCCAGAAGATTTTATTGAAATCTAAATAACACGAGCTGCTTGAATTTTCACTGGGCGTCCTACGGTCTCACCGAGTTTTCCGTTTTGGCAAGCAATTCTTCCGTTTACAAAAACGTAATCGATTCCTTTTGAAAATTGATTGGGGTTCGCAATAGTCGCGGCTCCATGTATTTGATCCTTGTCAAAAATTACCAAGTCTGCCCAGTAATTATCGGCAATTTTTCCCCGGCGCATTAATGCAGGTCGAAGGAGTTTTCTCGGCAGTTCTGAGAGTTTGTATAAGGTTTCTTCCAACGGAATACCAATGTCTAGTGTATGTCGAATGGCTGTAGCGAAACATCCCGCACCTCGAGGGTGGTTATTGGCCCTGTTGGCCCTCTCAATTCCTCCGTCTGAACCTATTAAACAGAAATCTTCTTTTAAAGCTAAATCAACTGTTTTATCTAAAGGCATGGTACCAGGTGGGACAGCGACAAGGATACCAGTTTTTTGTCTGAGTTCATTGAATCGAGCTTGAGTCAACTTTTCTCCAGTTCCTACCACAGTTAAGTCGGAGTAAGTCAAGTTATACCGTTCTCGCCAGCCTTCATTGAATCGTTTTGAGTGTAAGTAGGTGGCCCAATATGAGTATGGATAAACGCAAGTAGTGATTTTCAATCCGTCTTTTCGTGCATCTCTGATAAGTTGCAAGGCGCCTGGCATATCAAAAGTTCCACCAGTTGAATTCAAATGATCAATATGAATTGCACATCCGGTATCTCTGGCGATTTTGATGGCCTCTTTTACTCCTTCTAGCTCTTTTCTTTTTGATGAGTGCCGAAGATGCAGAAACAATGGCCGTTGATATTTGTAAGCCAATTTTCCGTATTCTAATAATTCAGAATAGGGGGTAGGTTGATATTCAATTGAGTGGGATATTGCAAGTGCTCCGTAAGCCAAATTCTTTTCAATTACTTTTAATCTTGAGCTGATTGATTTATTGTTTCGGCGGATGTTCATCACCTTGGTTGAAACGCCATAATTGACAAAATGATCAACCTTTGAGCAAGCGCGATAATAGGCCGCAGCCTTGTCTTGTCCTCCATGCAATTGAAGCGCAGAAGTAACCCCATCACTGACCTTATAGGATTCGAAAATTTTATAAGTTGCCTCCGGTTTTGAAGAGTTATCGGCCAAAATATCGATAAATCCAGGTGAAACTATTTTACCAGAGGCATCAATCACCTCTCTGGCCTTTAGTGGCAAGCTACTCAGCTTCAATTTACCATTGGGTAGAATGCCAACATAAACATTTTTAAAACGTTTATCAATGAATATTTGGCCGTTTTCTATCAGGTAATCATAGATGATTTCCTCTTCTTCATCATCCTGAAAAAGCTGCCCAAAAGTGATATCGCTAATTGCAAATCCTGCTGCCAATAGAGCTGAATTTTTTAAGAATTTGCGGCGAGATTCAGACATGAATTAAAGGTACTTCATTTTTGTGATGGCTTCTTGACCACAACAACATTCTGTGCACAAGTTATTTTTGAAATCCTAAGAATAAACTTGATCTATTTTATCGGCCAACGCATAATCTAAGTCACTGACAGAATCTGAATCATGCGTGTACAATTTGAAGCGGATGTTTTTGTAATCGAATACTTCAAAATCCGGATGATGATTCATTTGATTCGCAATTTGTCGAATGTTGTCTAAGCCGTCAATAATCTCATTAAAACCGCTTAGGGTATATGTTTTTGTGAGACGATTATCTATTGTTTTCCAACTCATAATAAGCTATTTACCGTTAATACATTAATTGTTGATTCTACAAAGCAAAGGTGATATCTTGAGGATAAATTTTGTCCTATGAGATCCTTATTTTCTATTCTATTATTCATTTTTTCTTCAAACGTTATCTGTCAAGATACCAGTATTTTATCTGCCTTTGATTTTTGGGTAGGTGAATGGGATGCTAAATGGACTGCGGCAAATGGCAATGAAATTATTGGCCACAATACCATAACAAAAGAACTGGATGGTAAGGTGATACGCGAACAGTTTTCTGACCCATCAACAGGATTTTTAGGCACAAGTATTTCAGTATATAGTCCAGCAGACAGTCTTTGGCACCAAGCCTGGGCAGACAATTCTGGGGGATATATTGATTTAGTTGGTGTCATAGATGGAGAAAAGCGCATTTTTCAAACTCAACCTGTCGTTTCGGGAGATAAGACCATTATCCGCAGAATGGTGTTTTACAATATCCAACCAGATTCATTTGATTGGGATTGGGAAATTTCACAAGACGGCGGAAAAACATGGACCTTATCATGGGCAATAAAATATACTAGATCCGAATCGAAACCGGAGAAATAATTTTTGCGGCCTCATCCAAACTATTGAACAACTGATCTAAATTTTCAATCACCACGTATTCTTCTTGCAAACGATCTGTCCAAAATTCTTTGTTCAGTACCATTTCAATATCAAATTCCAGGAATTTACATTCCTGATCTGCAATTCTGTTGGTCTCACCAAATGACGACATAATTCCTGCGCCGTAAGACTTGATTTTGCCAGCCTCTCTAATTACACCAAACTCAATGGTAAACCAGTATAATCTTTGCAACTGAATGAGCGCCTGTTCATCTCCTTGAAAAGATTTACCCAATTTTCCAAACTCATGTGCAAATGCCGAGAATATTGAATTGTTTAATAACGGAATGTGTCCAAAAACATCATGAAACATATCAGGCTCTTCAAGGTAATCTAAGTTTTTCATGCCCCGCAGCCAAGTTGAAGAACAGAATTTTTTATCTGCTAATAAATTAAAAAATTCATCTACCGGAATTAGGCCAGGAACCACTTCAATTGACCATCCGGTAGTTTCCTGAAAAAAACCATTCAAAGCCCTAAAGTCTGGAATAACCTGACGATTTAACACGGCTTTCATTTGCTCAAGTGCAATTAAATAATGTCTACTACCCTTATTTTTAAGGTTTTCAACTTGTCGGTCAAAAAGAGCTTTCCAAACCTGGAAATCTTCCTCTTTGTATGCATTCATATCCTGCTTCATAATTGTAATTTAAATCCTACAGAACAGTGCACAAAAAAAGCGTCCCTAAACTGTAGGAACGCTTTCGTAATTAATATTGTAAAACTCACATCATTACTACACGGTTCCCTTGCAGGTCGTCCAGTAATAATAATTATTTGATGTAAGTAGTATCATTCTTGGTCCAAATATAGAAAAATTTATGCCAAAAATGCAAAAGCAAAAAAGAAGATTGATTTGAGTGGATAAACCCGCTAGAAAATCTATCCTTTGGGAAAGAATAAGCCTTATATTTGCATCCAGTTTCATCTCCAAAGCAACGCGGAGGAGTTAATTCAATTCAATGGCAGCACAAGAAGACAAGTTAAAAGAAGTAATTGGACATGCAAAGGAGTACGGATTTGTATTTCCTTCATCAGAAATTTATGACGGGCTCAGTGCCACTTATGATTATGGCCAATTGGGTGCCGAATTGAAAAATAACATCAAAAATTATTGGTGGAAAGCCATGGTGCATATGCACGAAAATATTGTTGGTTTAGATGCGGCAATATTTATGGAGCCTACAACATGGAAAGCGTCAGGACACGTTGATGCTTTTAATGATCCTTTAATTGATAATAAAGATTCTAAGAAAAGATACCGAGCAGATGTCTTAATCGAAGAGCATATTGAGAAAATCAGAGCAAAAATTGATAAAGATGTTGCTAAAGGATTGAAGCGATTTGGGGATGATTTTAATGAAGAAGAATTCAGAAATACCAATCCGAATGTATTGCGAAGAGAAGAGGAGATTAAGAAGATTGAAGATAGAATGCGTGATGCTTTAGAAAATGAAAAATTAGACGATTTAAAGCAGTTAATTGAGGATTTAGCAATCGCTTGTCCTCTTTCTGGATCAAAAAATTGGACAGATGTGAAGCAGTTTAACTTGATGTTCTCAACTGAGTTGGGTTCTGTTTCAGGCGAGTCTGCGAAAATATATTTAAGACCAGAAACCGCGCAGGGGATTTTTGTAAATTATTTGAACGTACAAAAATCGGGTGGAATGAAAATTCCGTTTGGAATCGCGCAGATTGGTAAGGCGTTTAGAAACGAGATTGTTGCAAGACAGTTTATTTTCAGAATGCGTGAGTTTGAGCAAATGGAGATGCAATTCTTTGTAAGACCTGGTGAAGAAATGAAATGGTATGAGCATTGGAAAACTTTCAGAATGAACTGGCACAAGGCCTTAGGATTAGATGATAAAGCGTACCGTTTTCATGATCATATCAAATTGGCGCACTACGCAAACGCAGCTGCTGATATTGAATTTGATTTCCCAATGGGTTTTAAAGAATTAGAAGGAATTCATTCTAGAACAGATTTTGATTTAAAGCAACATGAAGAGCACTCTGGTAAGAAGCTAAGATATTTTGATCCTGAAATCAATGAGTCCTATATTCCTTATGTGGTAGAAACATCTATTGGATTAGACAGGATGTTCTTGGCAGTGATGTCTAAATCTTTGAAAACAGAAAAGTTAGAAGACGGATCTGAAAGAGTAGTTATGACTATTCCACCTGCATTGGCTCCATATAAAGTGACGGTATTGCCGTTAACAAAGAAAGATGGTTTACCAGAAAAAGCGAGAACGATTATTGATGAATTGAAAGTTGATTTCAATTGTCAGTACAATGAAAAAGACTCTATTGGGAAGCGTTATAGAAAAGCAGATGCAATTGGAACACCATTCTGTGTAACGGTTGATCATCAAACTTTAGAAGATAATACAGTTACAATTAGAGATAGAGATACCATGGAGCAGGAGAGAGTAGCGATTGCAGATCTTCACAATATAATTGATGCGAAAGTGAGTATGAGAAAATTGTTGTTGGCTGGTCAGGTTTAGACCTCAGGAATCCCATTTTCTGAAAACCATTTATTCACCTGGTCTTTCCCAAAAAATTTACAGGCTTTTTTGTAATCCTTTTTTGAAAACGGGCTTGCATATCCCGCTTCAATTGTTTTGCCAATAAATTCAACATAATTTCTGAATAAATGAACTTCATTTTCAGGTTCATCATCACTGAAATAGGAGATGATGATCATGTTGTAGGTCACTTCAGTATCCTTAACAAAGTCATTGGTATAGGCACAATTAGGAGAGATTTCTTCTTTCATTACATCTAAAATGTTGTTCAGCAAGTAATACTGGTCAGAAGTTATTTCGCCGTATTCAAAAGCCAGAAAATCTAGAATATTTGCTTGATCCTCATTTGCATAAAAAATGTTTTCACGGTTTTCTTCAACTTTATCAACTTCAAATTGGCCATAATCCGGATTCGTATTATAACCATATCGTAGGGCCAAATTAGAGGCTAACTCTGCTCCTGCATTTCTGAGAATATCAAAACAAGATGAAAATTCAGTATTCCAAACACTATAATCCAGCGGAGTAAGTCCGTCAATATCCTTTTTATTGAAATCTAATCCTTCAATTTTAGCAATGTCTTCTACAATTTTTTTACTGCTTGATGAAGCTGCGCAATGAGCAAGATTAGCGCCTTCACGATTAACAGCCAATAAATCCGATTCAGGTTTGAGTTTAAAATACCATTTCTCATTTCCGTGTGCCGCTGCCACCATTATGGCGTTATTCCCATAACAAACACTGCAAGAATCATTGATGTTTACCCCCATTTTATACAATCGCTCGGATATCTTATCATCTTCCTTTGAAAGTGAATGAATAAACGCTTCAGATAAAATATGATTGGGATTAGAGAATAGATCCATATGGCTTAACATGTATTCAAAAGTTGCCTCTTTTTGGTTATGCTCGGCATAAGCCAGCGGACTAACATACATGTTTAATTCATTCGTTTTGATCAAAATAGTGGTGTCTAAATTGCCATATTTGGTGACGTACTTTTCTAATTTAATCGAATCGTCAAAGTCAATAATTTTTTTGAGATTTTGGGAGAAACCCGTTAGACAAGAGAAACAAATCAATACAAGAAAAGTGAATTTATGCATGAAGTAAATTTATTAATTTTTAGCTAGTTCAATTTTAAAATATACTCGGCTAGTTTTTCGCCTGCTGGTAATTCCATTTTTTTATGAATACGGTATCTTGACGATTTTAGTGTGTTTGTAGAAATTCCTAAAACCGAACAAATGTCTTTTGACGGTAGATTTAATTTCATTAATGTGCACAGTCTAATTTCTTTAGCCGTTAGTTTCGGATGACTCTCGGTTAAATTTTGAATAAATGAGGTGTGGATTCCTTCAAATTGACGTTGAAATTCAATCCAATCTTTTTCTCGTCTTTTGGATGTTTTTATTTCATTTTTTAATCTTCTTAAATCATCTTCAATCTCCTCTTTGGTTGAGCTGTTTACCTGTGTAATGATTTCATCTACATTTTCTAAAAACTGATTGTTTTGAGCAACTCTGAGCGAAAAACTGGTCAATTCTTTATTCTTTTGCCCCATTTCATACTTTAACTTTTCGTTTTTGAGCTCCGTTAATTCCAGCTTCATTGAACTCATCTTCTGTTTTTGTCTAAAAAATTTGATGATATACAATAAGGCAAATCCTAAAACCACACAAATACCAATGCTGAAATAAAGGTTGTTTTCTAATCGCCTTTGCTGTTCATGCAACAATGCTTGTTCGTTTTTATGCCTAGCTTTAATTAGGGCTTTTTCTTTTTGAGCTTCCAATTCTAGTTCTTTAGCTATTAATTCGTTTCCTATTGTTTTCATTTTAGAACTGTCCAAAATCTCTTTGTAGGATGCTAATGAGTTATAAGCAGCTTCCCAATTTCCTTTTTCTGATGAAACTTGATGAAATACTTGATGATACATAAGTTTTGAAATCGTGGTATTATAATAGGGTAGTAGAGAGTCAATTTCTGTTGCGCAATCGTTAGCTAAATTGACATCACCTTGCGCTAAGGAGAGTTTTCCCAAGGCATTTAGGATGTTAATCCAAAGCCTTTTGTAATCATTTTCACGGCAAATCTCTAAGCTTTTCAGGTAATATTCTTTCGCTTTTATACTATCGCCCATGCGCATATATGTGCCTCCTAAATTCGAGTAAGAATTGCTCAAACCTCTGGGGTCTTTTAAAGAAAGTCGAATGTCAAAGGCAGATTGATAATAATACAAAGCCGAATCATCATTGCCGAGACCTGAATAAGCCACCCCGATATTATTTAAAGCAATGGATGTTTTTATTTGATCACTATTAGACTCGTGAATTTTGAAAGCAGATGAATAATAGTCTAAAGCTTTGTCAAATTTTTTAAGCACCTGATAAACCCATCCAATGTTATTTAAAATGGTCGCCTCTTTTTGACTGTCCTTAAAATGTCTGGCCAATTTTAAATCTTGTTCGAGTAGTTTGATTGATTCCTTATATTTCCCCTGTTCGCCGAGTACAATCGCCGTATTGATTCCGATTGACATTAAGCCTTCAAGGTGATTACTTTCTTCTGCAACAACTTTAGCTTTAGAAAGAAAGGTGAAAGCAGAATCGAGATTCCCTTTCATAATGTGATAGAATCCTAAATTATTGTACGCTTCTGCTTCAGCTATTCTCAATGCACGTTTTTCAACATCTTCGTTTTGAAGAGGGCTTTCTTGAACAATAGCTAATGCCTCATAACAAAGAATAGGCATGGTGTCCAAGTTAGAAGCACTGAATTCATCTGAATATAGCACCAAAGCTTGTGCTTTTTGCGCTGGAGACGCGGTAGTTTTAATGACATTATGAAGCGAATCCGCTTGATGAGACTCTTGCTGTGAGAATGCAGAAACACAAGAAATAAGGATATAAAACAGCAGGGAATTCTTCATTCTAAACCTAAAATACGAAAAAAGGGAGAATCGCAGGCTACTACTCCGCTATCTCCCTTTCCTTTTTCGGGTTTAACTAAACGAAAAAAATCAATGAATTCTTGGTGCCCCGAATCTGTTTGAACCAAGACTTGGAGAAAATTTCAAAAACATTTCAAATGCTCCAACACCTTTTGATGCCACTGATAATCCTGAAATATTGAGGTCATAAGATGCGCCAACAGAGAATGAACCAGTAGTGAAAGTCATATTGGCAATTAATGCATCTGTTGAACGATAGTACAAACCAAAACCTATTGATGTACCATCAAAATACATGGTATGTTTACTTGCCGGACGCAGTTGATATACGAAATTGTTTCCTGCTGTGATCTCAAAATTCGGTCCTTGAAAAAAACTAAATATTGCCGGATGAAAAGAAACGTTCGAATTTGAACTTCCAATTTCTCCTTTTGCAAATACTGTTACATTTCGGTAAAGTTTTTCTGAAGCAACTAAAAAGTTGACAGGTTGACGCGTTAAATGAAAACCACTAACTCCAAGTTGGATTTTGCGACCTTCTCTTGGGGCAGCCTCAAAATAAATTCCAGCACCCAAATCAAATTTTGATTGGCTGTAAGCTCCGGTATTTTCATTGCTTGAAATAGCCGTGTTAAACGAACCTCCGTCCCATTGATTATCAAAATAGAGCTGTTCTCCACTTAGTTTTTGCGCGTGTAAACCAGGTTGGATACCCACGGATAAATAACTTGTTTTGTTCAATTCAATTGAATAGTTAATCGGCACAGAAATGATATTCATGGCATATCGACTATCCCCAGATATATCATTGAAGAAATTAATTCCAGCTCCAATAAAGCCATTATTCAATTGTTGATTTAGCAATTTACCATCAACACTTGCAGAGAAGCTTCTGAACGGATTTTCCGTAACGGTAAACCACTGCGTTCTGAAATTCGTGAACAATTGAATGTCTCCTCCAAAATGCCCTGCTGCTGCTGGATTACTTTGAACTGGATTGGCGAAAAACATACTAAAGTGTCTGTCTTGCTGCGCAAAGCCTAGTTGCCCAATAAATAAAGCGATAATTAAGATTTGATTTTTCATGGCGCTTATTTTAATAGTGTTACGTGTCCTTTTTTAGATCCAGAGGTGCCGTCAATCAGTTGATATTCGAGATACCAAACAAATACTCCCGGGTTCTCTGGTATGCTTCTGAATGTTCCATCCCATCCAATAGCTTGCTCTTCAGATTGAAATACCTTTTGACCGTAACGATTGTAAACTTTGAAATTCATAGAGGTTATTCCTTCTCCTTTAACAAACAAAAAGTCGTTGTTTCCATCTCCATTTGGCGAGAATCCATTAGGAACATCAATGACATCTTCAAAAATGACATTTACCGTAACGGTATCTGCGGCTCTACAGCCACTTGATAATTCGTATTCAACTACATAAGTTGTTGTCAATACTGGCGTGGCGATAACCGATCCACATGATGAACAATTCACAGTTTCATCTGGTGTCCATGAGTATTCGCCTCCACTTACATTTACAACTGTAGATAAGTATGCTTCCTCATTCATGTTGATAGTTGTGTCAGGACTAGCCGTTATAGTAGGAGTTTCATAAACCACAATCGTCATGATGCTTTGATCAACTCCAAATGCATTGCTAACTTCTAGTCTTACATCAAATGTTCCAGGGGTAGTTGGACATATTGTTGGATGTTGCTGTGTTGAGGTATTAGGCGAAACTGCTCCTCCAAAGTCCCATGTCCAATCCGTAATATTTCCTGAGGATAGGTCAGTGAATGTAAAGCAATCACCAACACAAATTGCTAAATTATCTACTGTGAAAGCAGCAGTTGGAGGATTACAATTATTCATTGTAACGTTAACCGTTGAGCTGAATGTTCCACATGCGCTAGATAAGGTATAAGTATATGTTCCAGCTGCATCAGTTGCTGGATCAAAGGTGCCTGTTCCTGAAGTTAATGTTGGTGACCATGTTCCTCCAGCATCTGGCGTTCCGCCTAATGCACTAAATAAATCAGAACTTGCATCTGTTGAACAGAAGGTAACATTTCCATTTGTTCCAGCATCTGGTGTAGCATTTACAGTTACTGTGATGGTTGATGAAACAACTCCACCACCACATGCATTTAAGCTATAGGTATACGTTCCAGCTGGATCGATATTAGGATCAAAAAGTCCTGTTCCCGAAGATAAAGCAGGTGACCATGTTCCGCCTGCGTCTGGTGTTCCTCCTAATTGTAAGAATAGATCTGTTGCTGGGTCTGAGTCACACAATGCCAATGTTCCGTTTGTTCCGGCATTCGGATTGGCAGTAATTGTTACGGTCACATCTGCAGATGCAGAACCGCAAGAATTGGTAACAGTGTATGTGTAGGTTCCCGCTGGATCAACAGTAGGGTCATAAACTCCTGTTCCAGAAGCAAGTGCTGGAGACCAAGTTCCGCCTGCATCAGCTACACCACTTAATTGATTAAATAAATCTGTCGCTGGATCTGTTGCACAGGTCGTTAAAGCTCCGTTTCCACCTGCATTTGGAGAAGGATTAACGGTGACAGTTATGTCTGCTGAAACTGTTCCACCACCACAAGCAGGTAGGCTGTAGGTGTAAGTACCAGCCGCATCTATTGCAGGATCAAAAACACCCGTCCCAGAGGCAAGCGCTGGAGACCAAGTTCCTCCGGCATTTGGCGTACCGCCCAAACTGTTGAATAAGTCTGTTGTTGTTCCTCCCGTACATAAATTTGCTAATCCGTTTTGTCCAGCTGATGGAGAATTAGAAATAGTCACTACAATATCAGCAGAGCTTGAGCCACAAGTATTGGTTACTGTATAGGTGTATGTTCCTGCCGGATCAACCGCTGGATCAAACACTCCAGTTCCTGAATTTAGAGCTGGTGACCAAGTTCCACCTGCATCAGGTAAGCCGGTTAATTGATTAAATAAATCTGTTGCTGGATCTGTACTGCATGTTGTTAAGGCACCATTTGAACCTGCATTTGGTGAAGGATTAATAGTAACTGTTACATCCGCAGTCACTGTTCCACCTCCGCAATTATTCAAGGTATAGGTATACGTTCCGGCTGCGTCTGTGCTCGGGTCAAATACTCCTGAACCAGAGCTGAGTGCTGGAGACCAAGTTCCTCCCGCATCAGGTGTTCCACCTAATGATGCGAATAAATCCGCAGGAGCATCTGCCGAGCAAAATGTTATTGCACCGTTTGTTCCTGCTGACGGGCTGTTAGTTATTGTTACAACAACATCCGCAGTGGCAGTTCCGCACGAATTCGTAACTGAATAGGTGTAAGTTCCTGCTGCATCAATTGCCGGATCAAATACTCCGGTTCCTGAAGTTAGAGTTGGTGACCAAGTCCCAGTTGCGTCTGGTGTTCCTCCTAGTTCGTTGAATAGATCAGACGCTGGATCCGTTGAACAATAAGAAATTGCTCCATTCGTTCCGGCATCAGGAGCTGGGCTGAATGTAACAGTTATGGTTTCAGTAATGTAACAGCTCGGATCAAGAGGGTCTTCTGAACGTACGTAATAAGTTCCAGCTACAGCAACAGGATTAGCAACGGCATTTGTGTTGGCATCAGCATCTGCCTGAGTTGGATGGAAAGTTACATTCGGTGTTCCGTTTGCATGATTTGTAGTAACTCCAGTCATCAAATCAACCGTTCCTGGTGAACATCCTGTTAAGTTCGTTGTGCTCAACGTTGGGTTTACACATCCACAGGTTACTCCGTTTACATTGAAGGTATCAATTTGAGTACAGACAACTGCAATTGGTGTTTCACCCGTAATGGATATATTATTTACAGCAAGTCCCCAATCGTCTGGGATGATGTAGGTGTCGTTAGTGAAATGAAAACCGATTTGAGCATTGGGATTATTGTTTAATGCTGCTGGAAGTGTGACGTTGTATACATCCCAACCATTATATGAGCCCCAGCAGGTATTCGAAAGTAGATTTGCTAAAAATGTCCAACCAGTTCCGTCATTGTAATACAGCGAACCTTGGCAATGCCCATTGTTATCTTCGGCCAAAAATTCAAAAGTCAAATTAAGATTGGTGTGACCAGTTGTATTGATGATGGGAGATTCGGCCATAATCGAAGTGTTAATGTTATCGTATTGATCATTACCGTTGCATGAGGTTTGACAAGTTAGATTTAGTGTGTTGTCAGTACTCGGATTACATGTGCTAACGGTTGATCCTATTGGATCCATATTAATCTCAAATAGGTTGTTGTTTGCTCCGTTGGCTCCACCTGTTGGATTGGTATTCAATACCCATGATCCTTGACCAGATTCAAAATCTTCAGTGAATAGTGTGTTGGTTTGCTGAACAGATTCAGTTGTTGTGACTTCGTAAGTGTATTGATTAGCACAGAGGTTGGTGATATTTGTGGATGCTCCATATGTGCTACCGCCGGCATCATACCATTGACTAGTGTAAGGAGCAGTTCCTCCACTGACAGCTACATCAATACTGCCATCACAAGCCCCGAGGCAGCTTTCGTCTACTAGGTTATTTAAATTAATATTTACTCCCGAGTTAACACCTACGGCCAATGACACAGTATCAGTGAAGTTACCACAGGCCCCTGAAGCGGTATATTCAATTATATAATTTGTGTTTTGCGTAAGATTCTCTGTATGAGGCCCAAGACTTCCGTTACCTGCCAAAGTTCCATAGCTTGAAGTAAGGATTTGTCCGGTTATAGTTACATCTTGACCACATGAAATTGGGTTTTGATCTGCGCTTAAACCAATTAATGTTGGATTAGTTCCTGGACATACTTCTTGAACAAATACTTCATCTACTATAACATAAGAAGCCGACCCAACAGACCCGTTAACGTTCATTTCAAAATCTTGCTTAAAGTTTCCTAACATCAATCTGTTTTCGCCTCCAGTTGCACAAAAATATCCTGAGATAACTTGACAGCTTTGATCAATATAATTGAAAGGGGCGTTTTCAAATTGCGGTGTTGCTTGAGGCATAAAAGTATTTCCGCCTTGATTAGCCAAATCTATCGGATTATTGTCTTGAAAGAACCACGCGCCGAAAGCATCCGTATGCACAAAGCTTCCACCACCTGACGCCACGGTCATTTGAATATAATAAGTAGAACCGGCAATTAAAGGTGAATTTAATTCGCACTGTACATATTCTCTCGTGTTTTGTGTTCCGGCACCAGCATTCGTACTAGTGAATACACCAATGGATGCAGTGCCTTGCATGCATGCCTTTGTACTGTTCCCTGTGCAATTGTCATTATAGTGATCGGGTGTAATACCATTTTGTACTCCATTTTTGGTAGTGGTACCCATCCAACCAATTACTTGTGAAGTATCAATCCATAATTGACCAATACCATTAATGGTTGATGGGCAAAGAACAGGGTCTGACATTTCCATGTCATGATTAGGAACCAAGTTGGGTCCACATAAATTTTGACCGAATACATTTGAACTGCAGATAACCAATCCAAAAGTGATAAAACTTAAAATACGATTTTTCATGTCGAGTCGAATTAAAATTCTTAACTCAAAATTCACGAAAACTCAAGAGTCAACAAAAATTATTGGGTATGCAAAAAGTATGCACTCGAATAAAAACAACTGATTTTAAAAGCTTTATAAGCTATTCTATTTCAGGATTAATGAAAACCCCAATTTCATAATCAAAATGTTTAGGATAGTATGGCCAGTCTCTGTGCTCACCTTCTTTAGGTTCTTTATGAACGGAATGATAAGTAATAATCATACTTTCATTTACACCAAGTTCGATTAACCTGTCTTTGACAATATTCGCTCTTTCTTTTGCGTTGTTGATTTCAATTTTTGAAGTGTCTTTTGCTACTCCGATAATTGCCCAATTAGTTGAGGTGTCAGATTTAATATAATGTGCAATATGCCTGAGAGAATCGCAAGGAGTTTCGTGAATTGTATTTGTTTGCTTAATGAAATGTACAACCATTCCCTTATTTTCTTCTGAACAGGGATCGGTTTGTAAAGAGTCTTCTTGGGCGAAGGCCATTGAGGTCCAAAAAAATAAACAAATAATGGCAAATTTCATATTAAATAGAATTTAACCAAGCAATGGCTTTGCTTTGATTGCTAAAGATTTTTGTTGGGACTTTCATGTTGGGATTAACTCCTAAAAAGAAATTGATAATCACATTTGACAATGCAGTATTTGAAATTAAAGCTCCTGCTATAATTCCTTCGGTGGCCTCGTCAGATGAAAGGTAATCTCTCACTTCTTTGTTGATTTTCGTTAATTTAGGTAATGAAATGATAATTTTCACTTCCTTTCCCTTCATGATTTCTTTTCTTCGTTTTACTCCCGATTTTGCAGTTTCTAGTGATATTTCACCTTTTAGAAATTCCAGGTAAAGATGGTCACCAATAAATGAGATTTCCATTTGGTCGCCAATAACTTCTTTAAAGCTTCCTGTATTTGCTACCATAATCGAAAATCAAGTTCCATGTTTTGAATTCTCGTATTTGGAACTTGTTTTCCGTGCGATAAGGCCGATACTTTAGTAACCACATATTCTTGTAATTCCATTAGCATAATTTCGCCATTTCCATCTAAATCTGCTTTACCAGTTTTAAGGCCTAGCAGAAGAGAGTAGGTGAATAAACCATTTTTCCATTCATCACTTTCCATGGCAAATTCAGTGCCGCCAGCCGAAGAAATTACAGTAGAGCCAGTTCCTCTTCTTAAATCGTTGAATAATATTGACGATAATCGAGAAGGGGTTGCGTTAGAGTTTTCTTCCACTGCTGGACCAACAGCTCTAAAAGCTATATCTTCATCCTCTTTTTCTTCATCTTTTGATTCAACAAAAAAGACATCTTCCTTATCTATCTCACCTGAGTGACAGGTATCCATGATTAAAATTTTCTTATTGGCTTTTATCCCGTCAAGTATACCTTCAAGTTTATCATATGCCAAACCTCTTCCTGCGGGACTGTTGAAATCCATATCATAGGTTCCGAAATAGTAATCAAAATTTTCATCAAGAACTCCGTGACCAGCAACGAAAACTATTACAACATCATCAGGACCAGATTCTTTCAAAAAATCACTTAACGCAGCAATGTTTTCTATTGTTACATCTTGGTTGTGAAGTGATTTGGTTTTAACATTGGCATACAATTCAGTATTTGACGAATCCATTAAAGTTACTAGGTCACTAGCATCCTTTACAGGGTACGTTAAATTGAATCGGTCGTCTTGATATTCAGAGGTTCCAATTGTGATGAGGTATAAATTACGTTCGGGTGTATCTCCGGCTTTATCTACATAAAAAGTTTGCATTAAACTTTCATAACCACCCTTATTTCGACAAGATATTTGAACTTTATTAATTCCGTGAACAAGCGAAATTTTTTCAGTTTTGTTTAAGGATTTTTCTCCTGCTAACTTTTTGCCGTTTTTACCATATATCGGTACGTTATTGATATAAACGTTGTAACTCATCAGACCTTTTGCATCCTTCATTACCATATTCACATCTATAGAGGATGTTTCAGTAATTGCCGGAATTTCAACGGTGTTTGAAATGGACAAAGTCGGAATGTCAGATAATGTTACCGTTGAGGTTTCTTGTAAACCAAGCTTCTTAATTCGTTTTTCATAAGCAAGTTTATAAAGTGCCATTAATTCTTCATCTTCACAGTTCAGTTTTTTTAGCACTAAATCTGGACGATTAAAAACGGCGTCAAATTGTTCAAAAGGGTAAGCTCTGTTACCAATTCTAAAGGTGACTAAATCAAATCCTTCTTTTGAAACTTTGTAATAGTTTTCTGCTGTTTTAAAGATAAAATTGTCTCCATCAGCCACTAACAATATTTCTTGTTCAGCTGTTTCAGGGTTAATAATGAAAAATTGACCACTACTTGTAGTAATACCATATTTACCGTCAGGGCTAACGCCTACATGAGTAATATCCTTTTTACCTGCTCTCAATACTTTATTATAAGTGTTGTCAGCTACATTTTCAATATACAAGTAGTTTTCATGGTGCGTGACTACATAATCTGATGGTCTGTCAATTGGAATAGAGTGACCTTGAATAGCTAATTTATTTTCATTAAAGAGTTCAAATTTCTTGGTATCATATTTTTTAATTCCAAATGTTGAATTAACAACCATATATCTGCCATCTTCAGTGAAATTCACGAACGCACCATTGGACATTCCAATATTTCCAGGCAATAAATTTTCAAAAAGTAGTGACCAAGATCCAACTCTGTAGACAAAGGTTTTTGATGTGTTAAAACAAACTGCTAACATGGTTCCATCTGGTGAAAAAGCAAGAGATTTAGCCTCGGTAATGTATCTTAGTTTACCTTCAGGTCCTGGAGTGTCTAATTTTCGTACAAATTCTCCCGTGGTTAAATCAATTATCGAAACGGCGCTATCCCCAGAGCCCAGAACTGCTAAATACTTTTCATCCGGAGAACAAAGCATTTGATTGATGTTCGGTTGATACGACCATAATGGTCCGATATATTCAGGTACTGTTTTTTCAACATTATAATATCTGATCTCATCACGTGGTAATTTTGTAATTAAAAACTTACCCTTCGAGCTAAATTTCACCATTGGTTTTTCGGTGAAAACACGTTTGGTCATACCGGTTCCAAGATCTTTTCCAGCGTTATCTCTAATGAGTGGGCCATCATCTCCAAATTTCCCGCCAGTTAAGGTACCCAGCAGTTTAGATCCTCCTTTTTTAATGTTTTCTTTTTTCCACAGTTTCATTTTTGGTGGAATCTCACGTTTAGTGGGTACAAGCGTGTATTCACCAAATTTTTCAGCTACTTCAAAATCCCAAAAAGTCAAAATTTGATCATCACCTAAGGTCACCAATTCATTTTTCGTAGGGTGAAAATCAAATGAATAAATTGGGTTTACTCTACCTTCAAGAAGTTTATAAAGACTTCCTCTATTCATATCCCAAATTCTAATCACATTGTCACCGTCTCTAACACTAAAGCTCCTTGCCTTATTGAATCCAGAACTCGCCACAGTTGATCCATCAGGGCTGATCTGTAATGCGCGAATCGTTTCTGTATTTTTTTCATCTTCTAACTTATCTCTGAATTCAAATATTTCTTTTCCGTCAAAGTCAAAAACTCGAATCGTTCTGGTATTGGTTGCGACAACAAAACGTTCTACCTTTTCATTGGCGTCAAAAGCAGTGATTAGGCTACTTGAGGCTTTTAGGTGGTTACTGTCATCTAAATTATTGGCGGTCCAAATGTGAACTCCACCGCCACCACCTGATGATATGAGCTTACTACCTTTATCAAAAAATTTCAGTCCCTTTACAGCGGTTTGATGAACCTTTTTAGAAATAGAAATTTCGTTTTTGCTAATATCGAATAGGGTTAATTTACCTCCTGAATTACCTGAAACCAAATGCGTTTTTGAGGCATCCAATTTCAATATTGGCACCATTTCAGAATATAAAATTTCAGGAGAACTTATCGACTCAAAGTTCCATTTTTCAACATTTCCGGCATTGTCGCCGGAATAAAAAATAGAAGAAGAGTTTTGATCATTGACAAACCAGTTAATCGGTGATTTCGTTCGAATAGAATCGACAATTTCCCAGTTAACAACATCCCAAACTATTAATAAATTATCTTTAGCAGAAGAGACTAATTTTTTACCATCTGCTGAAAAGTTAATGGCAGTAGTAGCTCCTTCATGGCCTTGCAATTTGCCAATGATTTTTCCAGAAGCAATATCCCACACTTTAATAGAGTTTTCTTTAGCTGATCCGCTGGCAATCAGAGAGCCGTCAGGACTATAGGTTAGAATTGTAATTAGTCCTTGAATTTTTTCTTGAGTAATTACCTCAATTTCTTGTCCCAAACCTAGACTTGAGAGAAAAAGGAGTAGTAGTGTTAATTTATTTTTCATAATCGAGTATGTACATCAAAATTATTAAATCTATTTTATACTAAAGCCTTAATAACCAACAATTATTGTGCCTGTACAACTTAATTAACGAATAGTTTAGTTTATTCTGTCGACTTCAATACAACTGGGAATGATCAATTGTAATCAGTTCGCTTGAATGGAGTGACCGTTATTCCATTTCGCTTGAGATGTAAGATGTATTTTAAAGTGTCCCCTTGATGATGATAGTAGTGGGCAGTATCTACTTTATATATATTCATCAAAAAACCCAAATTACTTGTGTCTTTCGTGATATATGGTGTATGTTTAGATAAGTACATGTACTCAGTATTTATCTTATTTAAATTAGTAAATGCTATTTGATTTCTTCGACTTGTTTGCTGAATTGCTTGAGCAGATTTGATTTTCGAAAAATTTATTTCATTTAAATCGTAAAATGCGAGATACCTTTTATAATCGCGCACAGATCGTGTAACTCCGAGAAAC
>JAUHXX010000350.1 GCA_030426825.1 Bacteroidia bacterium
TATCTACATTTGTCCCCAACTATTTAAAACGAATCTAAATAAAGACATATGAAATTTTTATACCCTGCCCTACTAATAGCATTCGTAGCCTTCACATCTTGTAAAAAGAAAGGCTGTACTGACGTGGATGCATTAAACTATTCTTCTGAAGCGGAAAAGGATGATGGAACATGTGAATTCTACACTATCCCAACAAATTATGAATTTACCGATAAAGATGGCAACTCAACGGTTTCTTATTCAGGACAAACGGACAGACTAAATCAATTGGAAGAAATGACTGCTTATATGAAACTCGGAACAAGTGGTGTTATTTCTGCCGATTACCTTAAAAACATGTTTTATAATACAAACGATAATGGAGGTGGTCAATTCTCTTTTTCTTCTTCAAAACAATTAGCCGATAAGTGTTTATTCACTGACACAGCTAAATTCACAGCTTGGATGGATGATTTAGCAGCAGCTTCTGCAGACAATGGAATGGTCGCATCTAGCGGTCAAGCTGGAGTTTTATCTTCAGGATCAAGCACCTACCTTTTTGACCACAATGGAGTTGAGCATGTTCAACTTATTGAAAAAGGTCTTATGGGAGCAGTATTTTTCTACCAAGCAACAAACGTATATTTTGGATCTGGCAAAATGGAAGTAGATAACTCAACTGCAGTGGATGCTTCAGCCGGTAAGTACTACACCACAATGGAACACCATTGGGATGAAGCCTTCGGATATTTTGGAGCCCCAATTGATTTTATTTCGAATACTGACAACCTAAGGTTTTGGGCTAAATATTCAAACAGCAGAAACGGAGAGTTGAATTGTAATGCGGTAATGATGAACGCCTTTTTAAAAGGAAGAACTGCCATCATTAATAATGATTACAATACAAGAGATGAACAAATTGCCATTATCTCCGAGATGTGGGAAAAAATATCTGCCTCACAAGCCGTTGCATATTTACAAGGCGCCAAAGATAATTTTGGATCTGATAATGCTAAATTCTTACACGAATTATCAGAGGCTTATGCATTCATTCATTCTTTAAAATATGCTCCTAGTGGAGCAAAAATTACTCCTGCACAAGTTGATGCAATCTTATCAACTCACATAGGGGCAGATTTTTGGGCGGTTACAACGATTGACCTAACGAATGCAATCAACGAAATTAATACCATTTACAATTTCTAAAAATGAAAATTCAGTATTCCATATTAGTTCTATTTCTAGCCCTAATTAGTTGCAAGAAAGATAAAGACAAAGTTGAATTTGATCGAGGGGCTATGCTCAGCAACCTTTCTTCCAACGTTATTTTGCCGGCATTGTCTAATACAGAATCTGAATTTAATACTTTACACACTAAAGTCGAGACTTTTACATCAAACCCAACAGAGGAGAACCTTTCCTCTGTTCGGTCTGGTTATGTTATGGCTTACAAAGCTTTTCAAACTTGCAAAATGTTTGACTTTGGACCTATGGCTGATTATGGTATCACTGCGGCTACCAATACTTATCCAACCGACACGAGTAAAATTTTATCCAATATAAACTCTGGAACTTATAACCTTTCATCAGCAGAGAATATCACAGCCATAGGTTTACCAGCAATAGATTATTTGCTTTATAAAGCTTCATCAACTGAAATCATTCAAGACTTCACAAGTCATTCTTTGGCAAGTAATAGAAAGGATTATTTATTAGATCTTTCTTTGAAGATTAAAACGGAATTCTCGACAATGACAGATCAATGGCAAAATTACTTGAACACTTTTAATGCTGCTGACGGAAACGATATTGGAGGTTCCACGAGCATTTTATTCAACGCTTTTGTGATGGACATTGAATTATTGAAAAATGCTAAAATTGGAATTCCGGCAGGTTTCCAAACCAGCGGTCAAACGCTTCCAACTTATGTTGAAGGATATTATTCTGGAATCTCTATCGATCTTGCCATTGAAAACTGCAATGCACTTCAAAACCTATTCAACGGAGCAAACGGAATTTCATTTGATGATTACATTCGAGACGTTGAATCAGAAGACATTGAAGTTTCCCTATCTGATAACATTAACAATCAGTTTGAAACAATCAAAACCAAATTAACTGCTATTCAAAACCCACTATCAGATAAAGTCAATTCAAATCCTAATGCTGTAAGTGCAGCTTGGAACGAAATTAAAAAACTGGTCACCTACGTTAAAACAGACATGTCCTCAATATTAGGACTGCTGATAACGTTCCAAGACAATGATGGAGATTAATCTCAATAGATTATCAAACACTTTATTCTCTCAACTGAGTGCTGCACCTATTGCTGTTTATAGAATAGGTTTTGGACTTCTCATGTTCATTTCTACCATTCGTTTCATCAGTAACGGTTGGGTAGAAAGTCAGTATTTATCTCCTACCTTTCACTTTAGATTTGAATTATTTGATTGGTTACCATACCCTTCTGAAATCGGTATTTGGTGTCTTTTTATCGCAATGCTCATTTCGGCCCTACTTATTACAATTGGTTTATTTTATCGTTTTGCAACAATTCTTTTTTTTCTGTCTTTTACCTATGTTGAAATTCTCGACAAAACCAATTATCTGAACCATTACTATTTCGTAAGCCTAGTTGCTTTTTTGCTCATTTTAATTCCTGCAAATCGATACTTTTCTTTAGACGCAAGGTTTGGAATAACAAAACCTTCTTCAACATGCTCTTTATGGGAGATTAGAATCCTTCAATTTCAAATAGCTATCGTTTACTTTTACGCTGGCTTGGCAAAGTTAAACTATGATTGGTTAATCCAAGCTCAACCTTTAAAATACTGGTTACATACAGCCAATCATTGGGCAATTTGGGGAGATTTATTAAAACAAAATTGGGTTGCTTATCTATTCAGTTGGTTTGGTGCTTTCTATGACCTGTTTATTGTCATTTTCTTAATAATTCCTAAAACCAGACTCTTTGCTTATTTTTTCGTAATAGTATTTCATATAGTTACTTGGATCTTATTTCCAATCGGTGTGTTTCCTTGGGTCATGATTGTGGCCACCCTCATTTTTTTTAATCCTTCTTTTCATGAAAAAATCCTTAATACGATTAGATCGATTTTTTTCCTTAAATCAATAAAAACAGAAGGAAGAACTGGCAAAAAGAATAAATTAATCTTGCCTCTATTGGCATGTTACATGAGTTTTCAAATTCTTTTTCCCTTGAGATTTTTAATTTATGAAGGTCCAATATTCTGGACCGAAAGTGGATATAGATTCAGTTGGAGAGTGATGCTCATGGAAAAAACTGGATACGCAACTTTCTATATAATTGAGAATAAAGCTGTCTTTGAGAACCAGTTTTTCTTCAAAAATTAGTGTAATATCAGAAGGAATTGCCGTGCTATTGTTATTTGATGTTTTTGCAATCTCATATCCTAAGTTTGTTACGAGCAATGAGGGATTTTCTTGAA
>JAUHXX010000038.1 GCA_030426825.1 Bacteroidia bacterium
CACTTCTTTTCTCAAATGAATGACATAATATTTTTTACCCTTCACTGTTTCGGTACCCATTGGGAAAGCAAAATTCGCTGCCATTTCATTGAACAGGTTTTGACGCCATGCTCCTCCAATACCGCCAGAGGTAATTGTAGTAATATCTTGCGGGCGTTTAGCTGAGTATAAATAGAAGTTGATGAGAAAAGGCTCGCCTTGCATTACGGAACTCTTATTACATACTATTTTGTAATAGAAGTCTGCCGTTCCTTCATTGGCTTCAAATACCGTTCCTGCATCCAGCACTTCAACAGAAATTTCATCCGATCGTGCATCTTTGTTTTTACATTTTACCTTGGCTCTACCTATCTTGAATTTACCTTTCTTTTTAGCTCTTAAAATGAATTCTAAAGTGCTAGAACATGTACTTTTGGTTACACCGTTGATACTTGTCGTGGAATTAAATTTACCCGGAGCCCTTTGTAAGATGTCAAAATCAGACAAGTCTGGTGCAATAATATCGCAATCACAATCAGTTGTGATTTTATAAGAAAAGTTGTCGTTGTCGGTAACGGTAGACGCAGAAATTGCGGCGTCAACATAAGCTTGCTGCGCAAATCCACTGGCTAAAATGGCAAATTGTAATATGATTAATAGCTGTTTCAAATTACCAGTCTTTCTTTTTAGGTGAGCCGTATCCAACCCGCTTGTTCTTGTCTAATCGCTCTTGTAATTCTTTTTCTCTCTTGTAATAAGTATCTAATATGCGTTGGATATCATCTTTTGACATTTTGTTTCCAAATTGTTGACCCTGACCTTCTTTCTCATCTTGATTCTCTTCTTTGTTGCCTTCTGAGTTTTGTTCAGATTGCTCATCATTTTCCTCTTCATCATTTTGTTGCTCTTCTTGATCTCCATTTTGATTCTCTTCTTCGTCCGAGTTGTTCTCGTCATTTTGGGAATCTTGGCTGTCATTTCGATTCTCACTGTCGCTTCCTTCACCGTTTGAGTTGTCATTGTTTTGTTCAGAGTTTTGCTCTTGCTCGTCTTGTTCTCTTTTTAAACTCAAGGCATAAGCTAAATTATATCGTGTTTCTTCATCTGAAGGATTCAATCTCAATCCGTTTTTATAAGCTTCAATGGCACCTTCCAAATTTTGACTCATCATGTGTGCGTTACCCATATTGTGGTAAACTTTCGATTTATCAAAAGATGTTGGTCCTAGATTCACAATTTTCTCATAAGATTCAATGGCTTTAGGATAATCTCCTAATCGATACAAAGCATTTGCTAAATTATAATTGGCTTTAAAATTCAATGGAGAATAACTGACAGCATCTTCATAATAGCTTAATGCATCTTCATATTGGCCCTCATTGAATTCCATGTTGCCATAGTACATCAAGCGTTTCACATCATCCTGTGCATGCAAAATACTGCTAATACAAACACTCCATATGATAAGTAAACTATACTTCATAAGCTTGTAATTTATGAACGACACCTGATCGTTTTTCAGTGAATAAAAATTCGGCAATCAGGAGTAACAATCCTATGCCTAAAAACCAATGGTACTGGTCATCATAATCAGTATACATAGAAGTCTCCATTTCTGTTTTTTCAATTTGTCTGATCGATTCCATCAATCCTTCCATGTTCACGAATGATCCTTCAGCTCGTGTATAAGAACCACCGCCCGCTTGCGCGATATTCATCAACATTTCTTCATTGATTTTTGTGTAAACCGTGTTGCCGCGGTCGTCTTTTTTCAATCCAACTATTCTTCCGTCTTTATATTCCGGAATCGGGGTTTCATTCGTTGTACCCATTCCAACCGTATTGACCATGATGTTGTTTTCCAAGGCTGCACTTGCCATTTCTTCTGCACTTCCTTCATGATCTTCACCATCTGACATAATGATGATCGCTTTGTTCACTCCATTATTCATGTCAAAATTCTTGATGGATTCATCAATGGCTAAAGAAATGTTAGTTCCTTGGTTGGTCATCATTTCTGGTCGAATTGACTGCATAAACATTCTTACAGCTCGGTAATCTCCTGTTACTGGCACCTGTAAATGGGCATCTCCTGCAAAGACTAAAATCCCCACTTTATCTCCGTGTAATTTATGCAGCATTCTGTCAATTGACATTTTGGCTATAGATAATCGATCTCTTTCAGGATCTAAATCGAGCGCACGCATTGAATTGGAGATATCCAGAGCAATCATAATTTCTATTCCTTCTGCAACTGCCGTAGATTTTCCTTTTCCGTATTGTGGATTTGCTAATGCCAAGATTAAAAATGCCAAACCGTTACGGTAGAAAAAGAATTTTGCAAAGGTTTTTAAGGTGGATAAAGGTGAAGTGAGATAGGGCAGAAGGCGTGTTTCTGCCAAGGTATTTAAAGATTTATTCTTCCATCTCAAAACCACAAAAAAGCCTAATACGGTAATAGGAACTAAGCATAAACCCCAAAGCATGAACTCATTTTCGTAGCGAAACGCCTCAACGTCTTGCAAATAAAAATACAAACTAAAGAAGGCCGTCCAGAAAATGGCTTCCCAGATGATAACTGCAATTGCGAGTTCTTTTATTTGATATTTATGTTCAGATTTTGCCATTAAGGAATGCTCTTCAATAAAGTGTTTTGTAAAATTTTATGACCAAGAATTAACATGATACCCATCAATAAAAAGCCGTAATACTTTTCTGGAGGACTGATTTTAAAGTCAAGGACTTTTACTTTTGATTTTTCCAGTTCATCTATTTCGTTGTAGATGTTTTTTAATTCTGTTTTATTTTTAGCACGATAGTATTTACCACTGGTCATATTGGCAATTTCCGTCAATAATTTTTCATCAATTTCAACAGGGATGTTAGAAGACATTCCTCCAAATAAAGGCATTGGCGCAGTTCCGTCTTGACCAATTCCAATAGTATAAATAGTGACACCCATTTCTTTAGCTACCTGTGCTGCTTTGATCGGCATGATATCTCCACTGTTGTTTTGGCCATCTGTCATGAGGATAATCACCTTGCTTTTTGCATCACTTTCAATCAAGCGATTCACAGCTGTGATTAAACCAACACCAATGGCCGTTCCGCCTACTACTTGGCCCGGTTGCACTTTGTCCAGTAAAGAAATTAACAAGTCGTGATCAGTTGATAAAGGTGCTTGTGTGTAGGCTTCGGCTTCATAAACCACCAAACCAATTCTGTCAGTTGGTCGGTCTTCAATGAATTGCGTAGCCACCTCTTTCGCAGCTTCCAGTCTATTAGGTTTCAAATCTTCAGCAAGCATACTTCCTGAAACGTCCATAGATATTACGATATCAATTCCTTCAATGTTTTTTTTGTTGAATTCATCTATATCTTGAGGAGCGTGAGGTCGCGCAAGAGCCAAGATCACAAAACTTATCCCGAATAAAAACAGGAATAAATTCAAGTACCTAAACAATGCAGTCCAGCTAAATTTTTGTTCCCCAAAATTGGCTGTAGATGGCAAATTAATTTCTTTAAAGCCTTTAGACTCTCTATACAAGAACCAAATCACAACGCATGGAATTAGCAGAAACAACCAGAATGCTTCTTTTCTCACATATTCAAATGCAAATGGCGTTATGTCTGTCCACCAATTACCCATTTTGATTGTCCTGATTTGGGTTAGCAATCTCTTCGAGCTTTGTTTTTTCTACAAACTCAATAGATTTGTACAATGAATCTTTTCCTTGCTCTTCGCCTGCTTTCATCTTCGCGAATTTGATCATATCCGCTTGACTCAATAATTTTCTTAAATGCAGTTTATCTGCTTCTGAAATGTCTGCATACTTTAAATCTTGAATGATTTCTCTAGTAGTATGCTCAACCGCTTTTATACCAAATCGTTGTTCTAAATACAATCTCACTGTATAAGTTAGGTCAGAATAGTAGTCTTTTTGCTCTAAAGATTTCCAAGCTTCTTTAGTTTCTAATTCTTTCAACGAAGCTAATGCTGTAATGTGTGCAGGAGTTGGTGGAACATAGGGAACATGTTCTTCTTGTTCTCGATTTTTAATCAATTTGACTAAAAAGAATAAAGCCACTAGTCCACCTGCACCGGCCAACCAAGGCCAATAAGCTGCGAACCAATCTTCAAGTTTTTCAGAAAAAGTATAATCAACTGCATAGTTTTCTTTGATATCTACAATGCCTTTACTGGTGTCTATTTCAACGGTTTCTACTAGCAAAGTTTTAGGATAGGTGTAGTAAACCGAATCTCCTAATTCAATTCCAATTGCAGGGATAATGTGATACCCTGGCTCAAAGCAAGTGATATTAAAATCTTGTTTTCTTTGATAAATTCGATTGACAGAATCTACCAATTCTTCATAGTCAACAGTTCGATCTGTGATTTCAATATGCTCAGTAAATTCATCATTGAATTGTGGCCATCCTATTAAAATCTCACCTTGGTCGTTGGTGTATTCAATTTTTAAAGTCATGGGAATTTGTTCCCCGATTCGCATTTTATCGAATCCAAGTTCAAGCGCTGCTTGTTGGCTATAAGAGACAAGGCAAATGCTGCAAATAAATGATATGGCAACTAGTGTTCTCATCTATTTTTAAACAGATTCATTAGTGGTTTGATATAGCCTTCATCCGTAAATATTTCAGCATAATCCGTTTTGGTGCGTCTGAATAATTCGCGGATTTCATTTTCTTTTTTTTCTGCTGCGGCCTGATATTTTTCTCGGATGAATTTGAATGATGTATTGATCCATTTGGCTTCACCGGTTTCTAAATCCTTAAACTGAGCCACTCCTATATTTGGAATTTGAAATTCGGCCTTGTCTTTTACCTTTAAGGCAACAACATCATGTTTTCTGGATGCTATTTTAAAGGCATTAGAGAAATCATCTGCAACGAAATCACTCAGCACAAAAGCGATACTTTTCTTTTTCACCATTTTGGTAAAGTATTTGAGTGCGCCTCCAATGTCAGTTCCGGTATGTTTTGGCTCAAAATTGATGAGCTCACGAATGATTCTTAAAATATGTGATTTTCCTTTTTTCGGAGGGATAAACATTTCAATTTGGTCTGAAAATAGCACCAAACCAATTCTGTCATTATTAGATACAGCTGAAAAAGCGAGCACGGCGCATAGCTCAGTAATGGTTTCTCGTTTGATTTGATTTTTAGTTCCAAACATCTCAGATGCTGAAATATCCACCAATAGCATCACCGTTAATTCGCGCTCTTCTTCAAAAACTTTTACAAATGGCTCATTGAATCTAGCGGTTACATTCCAATCAATAGTTCTGATTTCATCCCCAACTGCATACTCTCTAACTTCTGAAAAAGCCATACCACGACCTTTGAAGGCAGAGTGATACTCACCAGAGAAAATCTGATTTGAAAGACCTTTGGTTTTAATTTCGATCTTTCGAACTTTCTTTATGAGCTCTTTGGTGTCCATTATTCGATAATCTTCCAGTTTTTAAGCACCGATCCGTAACCGTTTTGAGATAAATATCCTTCTACTTTGATGCGTTCTCCAACTTCATCTTCTGGCCACAATTCATGACCTTCTAGATAATAAGCTTCTGAATCTGCCCAATCCCAGGCAATGCATGCTTGGTTAGAGCTCGTGTTAACTTTTGAGCCTTCGTAGATATAAGTTTCTGGTAATTCAAATGTTGGGTTTTCTAAAATCAGTCGGTAATGAGCAATTGTGGTGTCATTTCCGAATTTTCCTTGTGGGGATTCATCTGTTGAATAATAATCAATGGGATATTTTTCTTTTTTGACTGTCCCAGTAATGTTGTAGTAAGCGGGTTCAATGGTTTGGTCTCCCATATGGAAATACATGCCATTAGCTTTTAGACCATCTTTTTCGGCATGAACTTCACCTTGAAACTCAATTTCTTGACCAATTCTGAAGAAACTGCGTTCGTACATTCCCCACATTTGGGCTTCAGTTGCTAGCATCCCATAGCTCGACAATTCAATGACGAATAATTCGCTTTCAGTAAAATTGATGCCGCCCCAATTATAAGGTAGGTAGACCGCATTGCTATCTCTAAATCTGAAAAATCCACCAGAATTATTAGTCGATAGCGTAGTGTCATAAACAAAGCCATCATTGTTAGTGAAAATGGTTTGCCATGTGGTGTCGTTGATTTGATTCAATTCAACCTGACCGTATTCGTTGACGTAGATTTGTCCCTTGTCAACTACTTCTGGCTCGTTTAGCGTTGAATCGGCTTCAGCATCCTGACAACTCAAGAAGCAACACGCCACTATTAATATGTTGAATAGCTGTTTCACTATGGTACTTCAACAAAATCCATGATTTTATTCACCAGGTCCGCTTGTGTTATATCCTCAGCTTCGGCTTCATAAGTCAATCCAATTCTGTGTCTTAATACATCAGGACAAACAGCTCTCACATCTTCAGGAATTACAAATCCTCTTCGGTTGATAAAGGCATATGCTTTTGCGGCTAGAGCCATATTGATGGATGCTCTTGGTGAAGCGCCAAATCCAATTAGCGGCGCTAAATCGCTTAATCCATAATCAGCAGGTTTACGAGTTGCATAAACCAAATCAACAATGTATTGTTCTATTTTTTCATCCAGATAAACTTCTTTAACTAGCTCTTTGGCTTTTAGAATTTCGTCAACACTAACCACGGTGTTGGGTTTAGGAAATCTGGCAGAAGAAATATTATGACGAACAATTAATTTTTCTTCTTCTTTTGAAGGGTAATCTAAAAACACTTTCAGCATAAATCTATCAACCTGAGCTTCAGGTAACGGATAGGTTCCCTCTTGTTCAACTGGATTCTGAGTAGCTAGCACTAAAAATGGTTGAGGTAAAGGGTAAGTTGTTTCTCCCAAAGTTACTTGTCGCTCTTGCATGGCTTCAAGTAGAGCAGATTGCACTTTTGCAGGCGCTCTGTTAATCTCGTCTGCAAGAATAAAGTTGGCGAAAATCGGTCCTTGCTTCACCGAAAAATCTTCTTTTTTCTGATTGTAAATCATGGTTCCAACAACATCCGCAGGTAACAAGTCAGGTGTAAATTGAATACGATTGAAATCACCACCAATGGTGTCAGATAAAGTTTTAATCGCTAATGTTTTTGCCAATCCAGGGACACCTTCTAGTAGCACGTGGCCATTTGCTAATAAGCCAATCATTAATCGATCAATCATGTATTGTTGACCAATGATTACTTTACTAATTTCAGCGTTCATTTTGTCGAGAAACGCTGAGCCAGCTTGAATTTTTGCATTCAAAGCTTCAATGCTTGGCGCCGATTGGTTGGTCTGATTTTCTGTGTTTTGAGTTGAAATTTCGTCCATCTAATTCTTTGTTTTGCCTGCTAAATCACAGGTCAGGTGTGGTTAACTAACAAATTTAACTAGAGTGTACGCGATTAATTGAATGCCGGCTGTTAAAAAATGTTAAGCTATCTTAACACTTGAAAAACCTAGCGTTTTGGAATTTTTATTATTGAAAAAAAAGGGTCTATTTCGGAGCGTTTTCGGCTGCTTTTCTAACAGATCCAAATTCCAATAAAAGAGCTTTTGAGGCCTCATAGTCCAAGCCCGTTTCTTTCATGACCATTTTTGTTCCTCTATCAACCAATTTGTTATTGGATAATTGCATGTCAACCATACGATTTCCCTTCACTTTTCCCAACCCGATCATTATCGAAGTGGATATCATGTTTAGGATAAGTTTTTGAGCTGTCCCAGATTTCATTCTAGTGCTTCCGGTAACAAATTCAGGACCAACAATTGGGGTAATCGGGTGTTTAGCATGAACTGCCAAATCACTCTCCGGATTACAAGTGATGCATGCGGTTAGGATGTCGTTTTTATTTGCGTGTTGAATGGCGCCAATTACATAAGGTGTGCTGCCTGATGCGGCGATTCCAACCACACAATCCAAATCTGTAATGTTGTGTTCTTTCAGATCTTTCCAGCCTTGTTCTGTATCGTCTTCAGCAAATTCAACTGCTTTTCGCATAGCTGAGTCTCCTCCAGCCATAATGCCAACCACAATTCCGTGATCTACACCAAAAGTAGGAGGGCATTCAGATGCATCAACGACTCCTAGTCGACCAGATGTTCCTGCACCGATATAAAACAATCTTCCACCCATTTCCATTCTGTCCAATGCCTTCTCAACAAAAGCTTCAATTTGCGGAATGCATTTTTCAACTGCCGCCGCAACCTTATGATCCTCTCGGTTAATGTTGGTTAACAGTTCGTTTACCGACATCTCTTCGAGATTATCGTATTCTGATGAACTTTCGGTTATTTTCTTTGAATATGTCATGTTAGCTTTTACTCATTAATTCGGCCAATTCTTTTCCAACTACGCTGCCAATTGCAACGCCCATTCCTCCTAATCGAATTCCACAAAAAATATGGTTATCTACTTCTTTGATGATTGGGAATTTGGCCTGCCCAACACCCATTGTTCCCGCCCATTGGTGTTCAATATTGACGGTTTGATCAGGAATTATTTGTTCGTGAAGGACAGTTTTTAATTTGTTAATTATTAGCTCCGTATTTTTTAGTTCTTCTGTTTCTTCTTCTTTGAAAGCAAGATTTCTTCCGCCTCCAAATAGAATTCGATTGCCAATATTTCTGAAATAGTAAAATCCTTCATCAAAATGGAAAATCCCTTTCAATTTAAGATTTGATATTTCTTCAGTAACTATAACCTGGGCTCTGGCCGGAACAACATCTTCAGATGGAAAAAAGCGTTTTGAAAATCCATTCGTACAAATCGCTAACTTTTTAAATCCGATTCGGCCAAAGTTGGTTTCAAGATCAGTTGTGTTAATTTCTTTGACCTCAATTCCGTTCAACAACTGAACATCCATTTCTTGCGCTTTTTTTACAAGAGATTTCATCATCATTCCCGTGTTGATTTGGCCTTCAGCTTTGTGCGAAATAGCCTTTGAAAATCCAGCAAAGCCATAATTATCAATGATCTCATTCGCCTCTTGAAATACATTTGAAATTCCAGTAATGTTTTTCAGTTGTTCGTTTAATTTGTCAAGACTTGAAATACAATTTTCAAACTTGTTATTGTGCTGAGGTAAAAAAAGTTCATGAGAACCCAGTTCTAGGTAATCGATATTTTTTTCGCCGAGCAGACTTTTTAAATTATTAAGGCCTTGCCATCTTTTTTGAACCGTTTCAAAAACTTGTTCTGCAGAATTTTTTGTTAAATCATCCATCAATTCTGAAGGACTGCCAATGCATGAGAAACCGGCATTTTTTGTGCTTGCTCCGGTCGGTAAAAATCCACGTTCAAGAACTGTTACCTTTTTATGTTTTTCGCGTTGTTTAAGATAGATGGCGGTAGAGAGTCCGACAATTCCAGAACCAACAATTAAATAATCGGTATGGTTTATGAAGGTCTCTTTTTCCCAAAAGCTTAAATTTTGAAATGTGATCATACGCGAATTATGCCCCAATTGTCAGTTTTTTTTGGGATATTTGTAGATTAGGTTCAAATGATAAAATTAAGTGATTAGGTGCCGCAGGCATTGAAGTCTGCAAGTATTTTGCAAACACTTAAATGTTAAATGAACCTTTTGACAAAAAAGGTGTATAAATAAATGATGAGGTTACTAACCTTGGCCATATTGTTGATTTTTAGCGGACTTGCACTGGCGCAAGATCCGGTTATTTCTTTGGATGTATCTACCAAGGATGATGATTCAGGAAAGAAATTACCAGGGTCAACAGTGGAAGTTTATAAAGACGGAAGTTTATTTGTCACGAAGCAATCTGCTTCTAACGGGCGTGTTCCACCAATAGACTTGCCTTTGGGATCAATGTATAAAATCGTTATTAAAAAGGAAGGCTACGTAGCGAAAGTTGCGACTCTGGATGGTCGATTCGATTATCCTGAAGACTTGCCGCCTTTTGTTCCTTTCCCAATTCAAACTTCCCTCTTTAGACAAGTAGAAGGAGTTGATTTTAAATGGTTGGAAACCACTCCTATGATTAAGTTTGAGTTAGATCAATACGGTAATCAAACATGGGACAAAGCCTACACCAATGGGATGCTGAAAAAAATCGAAGATCTTAAAAAAGAGATGGCAGAGAAAGCTGAGGAGGACGCTAAAAAACAAGCCGATTTTGATGCTTATGTGAAAACTGCAGACGCAGCACTCAGTAAACAAGATTACGAAAAAGCAATTGAGAATTACGATAAGGCTTTAGAGATTTTTAGCGATAAAGCAGACGTTAAAAAGAAAAGAGATGATGCTCAAAAAGCGTGGGATGAATTAAAGGCAAACGAAGAAACTGAGAAGAAATTCCAAGAAAAAATGGCTGCGGCGAAGGATAAATATTCTGCCAAATCATATAAAGAGGCCTTAGATCTTTATAAAGAAGCTTCTGGAATTAAGCCATCTGAGGCACTGCCAAAAACGAGAATTGCGGAAATAGAGAAAATTCTAGCAGACGAAAAAGCGAATGAAGACAAATTCAACAAGTTCGTTGCAAATGGTGATAAGGCCATGACAACAGAGTCTTTTGATGATGCCATTTCTAATTATGAATCTGCTTTGGCCGTAAAGGATGATGCAGGAGTAAAGGCTAAACTTGAGGATGCTAAAAAGAAGAAACAAGAGAAAGCGGATGCAGAAGCAGCTGATAAAGAGAAAGAAGAAAAATACAATAAATTAATCGCTGATGCAGATAAAGGTTTTGCTGCCAAGTCATACGAGGAGGCAAAGGCTAAGTATCAAGAAGCACTTGATTTAAAACCAGGTGAATCCCATCCTTCAGCCAGATTATCAGAGATTGATGAAATTCTTAAAAAACTTAAGGCTGATGAAGATGCAGCCAAGAAACTAGAAGAAGATTATAAAAAGTTAATTGAAGAAGGAGATGCATCATTTAACTCGGAAAAATGGCAAACCGCCATTGATAAATATGAGGAAGCTCTAAAATTAAAGGCAGGAGAAAGTCATCCTACTAGTCAAATTGCGGCAGCTAAAAAGAAATTGGAAGAAGATGCAGCTAATAAAGCTAAGGATGAAGAGTACAATAAGTTAATGTCAGATGCCAGCTCGTTGAAAGATTCTAAAAAATATGAAGAGGCAATTGCTAAATACAAAGAAGCCTTAAAGGTTAAGCCTAAAGAAACTGAACCAGGAACTAAAATTGCTGAGATCGAAAAGATCCTGAATGAATTGGCCGGGGAAAAAGAAAAAGAAGAAAAGTATCAAAAACACATGGCAGATGGTAATTCGGCACAAAGTTCGGATAATCTAGAAAAAGCATTGGCTGACTATAAATCTGCACTTGGAGTAAAAGAAGGTGATGCAGAAGCTCAAAAGAAAATTGATGAAGTCAACAAATTGATTAAAGAAAAAGCAGATGCAGAAGCGAATGAGAAAAAGTTCAATGATTTAGTTGCTGCGGGTGATAAGGACTTTGCTGCGAAGTCTTATACAGATGCTAAGGTTAATTACCAAAAAGCATTGGACATTAAAGAGGACCAATCTATAAAGGATAAAATTGCTCAAATAGATGAATTGATTGCTAAGAATCAAGATGCTGCTGAGCAACAAGCGAAATATGACGCAGCTATTAAAAAAGCAGATGATGCATATAATGGTAAGAATTGGGAAGAAGCTTTAAAGAATTATGAGGAAGCTTATGCGGTTAAAGATGAGTCGTATGCTAAAGAAAGAATAGCGGCAGTAAAGGAAAAAATAGCTGCAGAGGCAGATGCCGAAGCACAGGCCAAACAATTCTCAGATTTGGTGGCAGATGGGGATCAGTTAGCGGCAGACAAAAAATATAATGAAGCGATTAAAAAATATTCAGAGGCAATAAAAATTAAGCCCGATCCGGCGGTTTCAAAGAAAATAGTAGATTTCGAAGAACTTATTAAAAAAGAGGGAGAGAATAATGCAGTTTTGGCACAATACCAAGCCAAAATCAAAGAAGCAGATGCAGCTTTCAATTCAAGTAGTTGGGAATCTGCAAAAACTTTGTATGCTGATGCGATAGATATAAAATCAGACGAAGAATATCCAAAAAATCAATTGGCAGAGATTGAAAGAAAAATGAAAGAAGAGTCTGAAAACGAAGTAGAGAAACAATATCAAAAAATTCTTACTGTCGCACAAAAGAAAATGACCGAAGAGGATTATGACAAAGCGATTGAGTTGTATACAAGAGCGAAAGACATGAAACCTTCTGATCCTTTACCGCAGCAGAAAATTGATGAAATCGAAGCTATCAAAAAGCAAAAGGCTGATGAACTTGCGAATAAAGAGGCATTCGAACAGAAGTATAAAGATTTAATTGCTGCAGCGGATGGAGATTTTGCGAGCCAATCATATGATGATGCCATAGCTAAGTACAAAGAAGCCCTCACCATGAAGCCGGCGGAATCGTATCCTCAAACAAAACTTGACGAAATCAATAATATATTAAATTCTCAAAGTGCTGAAGCCGAACTAGAGGCCAAGTATAAAGCGGCTCTTAAAAAAGCAGATGATCTGTATGCATCTGATAATTTTATGGAGGCAAAAACGGCATATCAAGATGCGTTGGATATTAAATCTTCTGAACAGTACCCCAAAGATCAAATTGCGAAATGTGATGAAAGCCTTAAAAATCAAGCCAATGATGAAATAGAAAAGCAGTATCAAAAAATTCTAACAGTAGCTCAAAAGAAAATGGACGAAGAGGACTTTGATAAAGCCATTGAATTGTTTACGAGAGCAAAGGATATGAAGCCGTCTGATCCTTTACCACAACAAAGAATAGATGAAATCAATCAATTGCTAGCCGATAGAGCATCTGAAGCAGATAAGAAAAAGAAATATGATGCCTTAATTCAAGAAGCAGATAACTTATTTGAAAGTAAGAAATGGAAGCCGGCATTGGAAAAGTACTTGAGTGCTCTTGATATAATTTCAACAGAACAGTATCCGAAAGATCAAGTAGCGAAGTGTAGAGAAGGGATGAAAAAGGGACCTGGCGGAAATGCGCAGTATGACAAATTGATTAAGAAAGCGGATGAATATTTTGATGCAGCTAATTATCCTAAAGCTAAAAACCTTTACGAAAGAGCGCTCACGATTAAACCATCAGATCCTTACCCTAAGCAAAGATTAAAAGAGATTAACGATATTCTTAATCCTCCAAAGAATCATATTGCAAGTTCAGATGGTTTAAAAGACTACGGGCCACCAGTGAATGAAAGACCAGTGGATATTGAAGCCATGTTAATTGAAGCAGAAGAGCAATCTAGATACTATGAGTATCAAAAAATATTTGATAAACGACAAGAAGCTGAAGATGCCAAAGATGAATGGGCACATGCAGGAAGAGAAGAAAATTTTGTTGCCAATGATCATGTTGAAGTCTTGCAAATAAACTCCGAAGATTTGGCCGTAACTGGAGACGAAGGCAGATCGCAAGTGGTATTGGATACAGAAGAATTGCAAGTTGAATTGGCCGAACGAAAGTATGAAAACTCAGGTGATCAAAATAATGATATTCAATTTCAAAACAAAAAAGCGGAGGCCATGAGTATTGAAATTGAAGAAAGTAACTTTGATAATGACGTCCCAAGAGAAGAGTATTTGCTTGATGTAGAGCGAATCAAAATAGAGAATAGAAACGCAATTTCAACGGATTCAGAAACTCAGGAGAATGTTAACCAGAACGATAAATTTAACATTGAGGTATTAGAAGAAACCCATGTAACTCAAGACCCAGGAACTGATGTGAAAAGACAAAATTTCTTAGTTGATGTTGAAGATCAACAAGTCAGTAATATTAATTATCGTAACGAGAATATCTGGGATCAAGAGGATGAGGTAATGAATACAAAAGTAGAGACTGAATTGATGACTGATGATATTATTGCGAATAAATTGGGGGATGATATTCCGAGAGAAGACAACATTGTCTTGGCGGAGGAAATACACCTCTCTTATGTTGAACGTGATAAAGCGAATGGCGAATCTCAATATGATGAGAACATGGGGTCTACTAAGTATGCTGAAAATATGTCAATCACAATTGAGCAAGAAAATTTTGATAATGACAAACCAAGAGAAGATTCAGAAGTTTTTGTTGAAGAACAGACTGTTGGATTGATAGAAGTTAATACCATTCAAACTACCAATCAAACTGACGATATAATGGATAAAAATGCTGAAATAGAGGACATAGAAATTGACATAGAAGAGCATAATAACGAGATGAATAAAGATCGTCAAGGATTTGAAAAGAAATTACAGGAAGTGGAAGATGAAATTACTGATTACAATGGCAATCTTGCTGATGAAAATAAAGAAAATAGTTTCGATACGAAGAATTACACCGAAACTATGGATGATAAGAAAACGGAGTTAGATACCAAGGCAAATAATGATGCTGATAAAAATGCAGATGCTAATCTTGAGGCTATTGAAGATCACATTGAACACGTAAACGATAAGGCCGAGATTAACAATGAAAGTCTCGAAAAAGGAGAAGATTATATAGAAACGTTGAAAGACATTAAGCTAAATGAAATTACTCCTGAAATGGAGAACGAACTGGGACAAAAATTCCCAGAGGGGGTAACGGAAGAGAGCTTTTCAGTTAACGATTCTAATGGTTTGTTGAAAGCCTATATTGTAAGAAGAGTAGTTGTTAGAAATGGCGCAGGAAAAGTTTACGAGAAAACCCAAACAAGATACGGACACACTTCTTATACGCGAAATGGTGAACCAATCAGCGAGTATCAATGGAGTGATGAAACAAGTGGTCTCAATAGAAATTAATCTGAATGAAACATTTTCTTTGGTTAATCAGCTTGGCCTTGCTCTTAGGCTGTAACCAACCAACACCTGAAAACACGGAAGAACTAGAGGTTCAGGAAAAATCAATCGAGTTTTTTGGAAACACACAGGGTACGACATACTCTGTAATTGTAAATGATAATATCTCCTTGACTTCGAATGAAATTGATAGCTTATTAATCGATTTCGATATCGCCTTATCTGGATATATTCCGAATTCAACCATTACTCATTTGAATGAAGCTGGCCCTGGACTATTTGAGTATTCTGATACCGCAGACTATTTTAATAGATGTTATCAATTATCGCAGGAAATTTATCATGCAACAAATGGTGCTTTTGATCCTACTGTGTTCCCTTTGGTTAAAGGGTGGGGGTTTTTAAAAAATGTAGGTCAAGAGGTTCCAGATTCTACAAGGGTCGACTCTCTCAGGGCATTGACTGGATTTAATAATGGCTATCATTTTAACTTTTTGTTGACGGATGATTCGTTGCCAGCCAATAAAATTGTAAAGAACACGCCTGCAGCCAAGCTTGATTTTAATGCCATAGCACAAGGCCTTGCGGTTGATGTTTTGGCAGAATTTATAGAGTCTAAAGGTGGTAAAAATTACTTTGTTGAAATTGGTGGAGAAATTAGAGTGAATGGTAAAAATGCCGAAGGTGAATTTTGGAGAATTGGAATTGACAAACCCATTGAAGATTCGAACGCCGAAGACCGCGTTATCTATGAAATTGTACAAGTAGAGAATAAAAGTATTGCTACATCCGGCTCTTACCGCAAGTTCTATGAGCAAAATGGCGTGAAGTACTCGCACACCCTAAACCCAAAAACCGGATACCCCGTTCAACATTCATTGCTTAGTGCTACCGTAATTGCAGACGATTGTGCAACTGCAGACGCCATGGCCACAGCTCTAATGGTTATGGGCCCTGATAAAGGCATTCAATTCGTCAATGATCATCCTGAATTAAAAATTGAAGCCTATTTGATTTTTAATAACGATAAAGATCGTCTCGAAACCTATTATACTAGAGGGTTTAAAGAATTGATTTACGAAGATTAAATAAGTGGGAAATAACGTTCTTGCAATACGTTAAAATGATGGATAGGATGTCCAATTAAAACAAATCCCATTGCCAACACTGATATTTCTTGCCCATTTGCAGTCCCTGTTCTCATCAACTCTTCATCAGAGAAATTAGAAAATAACGAAACGCTTGAGGCCCTGACAATTCTATAATCATCCATTAATTTTTCTAAAGGAATTTGATTTGACCTGGCCGTTAATGCATAATCATCTTCATTGTAACCGGGTAACTCGGTGCTATCCAATCTGGCAAATCTCAATGATCGACTCTGGAAAATCCGCTCTGTATCAATCAAATGCTCTAGCATTTGATTGGCGCTCCATTTACCCTGTGCATAGGTTTTAAGCCCCAAGCTTTTAATGATTCCAAAACTATTGTCAAACAATTCAATTCCACCTTTAGGTAACTGATCCATTAAATCAGAATCATCTGCCAGATTGATGTATTTTTTATAGTATTCTGGTACAATTTGAATGTCAGATTTTTTCATAATCTATTTTGGTTAGAAGATATTTGTAGTCCCAACAATTGTCAGTTTCATTCCAAACTTTATCGGTTCTGTTCATGAACTTGTCCAACAATTTTACCGAAGCGGTATTCGATACATCTGCCTCAGCCCAAACCGATTCAAGGTTTAAATGTTCAAAAGCATATTGAAGGAGTCCGGCGGTTAATTCAGACCCAAATTTTTGATTCCAGAACTTTTCTCTCAAACGATATCCAATTTCGTTTCCGTTTTCATTTTGAATTAAAGCACAAGTCCCAATCATTTCATCTTGAAAATAAACACCCCAAACTGAGAATCCATTTCCTGGTTCAGTGTATAATCCAATAAGTCTTTTTAAATCGGCCTCACACTCATCAGTAGACATAGCTGGTGAGCCAACATATTGCATCACGTTTTGGTTAGATTGAAGATCAATAAAATCGTTTAGGTCTTTTAAAACTAAGAATCGAATCTTCAACCTTTCGGTTACAAATATATCAGGGCTCATAAGGTTCGCATTCTTTTGCCGGAATTGTATTGTAGAAATCTTCACGCATATAGAACCGATTATTGAATTCCATAATTGGTCCAAAATCTGGATTTTCTGTAATTGTTAAATAAATAGCGTCTAATGCCATATCTGTACCCCAGGTTCCATTGGCAGATTCAAGTGATCGCGTGGTTAGGCGCAATTCTTTATCCGCAGGGGACACAAAGACATCTTCAACCAAATAAGGGAATAGATCTTGAGAATTATGTTCGAAAACGGGTTCGAAATTATTGTAATATTCAGTTAGTGTTTCAGAGCCGCTAATTAGGAAATTAATAGACCCATTATAATCGTAATCGCAAGTTTGTTGAAATCCATCTTCTATCTTTTCGCAATGAACAAATCGAAAACTCTCACCAAGATAATTATGTACACCTATTCGTCCCAAAACCTCAATCATTTCTTCCCTGCTCTCTAACATTCCTGAAGTATTGAAAACTCCTTCAAACAGGACTTCTGAAGTTGCTTCGTTAGTTTCAGTAACTTGTTCCGTTGAGTCTACTTCCAATTCAGGATCATCAATTTCTTCAGAACCGGACCCACAAGAAAACAGGCTAAAAGCGGTTATTAAAACAACTATTTTATTCAACTGGTAATACGCGGTCATGTGGTACAATGTGTTTATCTTTAATAGAAGCGGTTTGCTGCCAACCTGTTAGTTGAACAATTTTTCGAAATATATCTGTGTTTTGATAGATGCCACCAAAAACTGACGCTTGTGGCCCGTAAGCTAATACAGGTATTAGTGTTGCCGTGTGAGCGGCATAAGATAGGTCTTTTGCTCCTTCGTAAAATTTGGGCTCAATTTCATTGTGTACCCATTTATTGTCTTTTACAGCTGGGGCAAGTGCAAATCCTCCAGTTTCATGATCAGCGGTCACATTTACTAAGGTTTCACCGTTTAACTCAGCGAAATCCAATGCAGCTCCAACAGCTTTATCAAAGTCACGAACTTCTTCAATTATTCCTTGTGCGTTGGCAGCATGCCCTTCCCAGTCTATTTGTGAACCTTCAACCATTAGAAAAAAGCCATTAGCCGACTGAGATAAATACTTCAAACCAAGATTAGTTGCGTCAACCAAGAAGTCATCTCGTCCATCAAGTTTTGATGGTAAACCATCTTCGGCTAACAGAAAACCATATTTAGTAGTGATTTTAACTTTCATTGCTGGGTCTAACAAGGTTGTGTCCATAACAAAGCCCTTTTTGATAAGCTCTCTGTAGTAATCAAATCCATCTGATCGTTTATTGAAAAATTTTAAGCCACCAGCAGCAAAAAAATCTACTCCAGATCTTGGTAAAACCCTTGCAATTTCATCTTGCATTTTTCGCGACTGGGCATGTGAATAAAAACATGCCGGAGTTGCATGCGTGATACTAGATGTTGCAATCAATCCAGATTTTACTCCAAAAGCTTCAATAATTTCGATTAAAGTGGGAATGTTTGCACCAGTCGTATCAATGCTAATTGCACCGTTGTAAGACTTTCTTCCAGTTGCGAATGCAGTAGCTCCAGCGGCAGAATCTGTGATTTTTTGTTTTGCAGAAGAGGTATTGATTAATCCAACTACAGGAAATCGACTAAAATTCGGACGTTTTT
>JAUHXX010000039.1 GCA_030426825.1 Bacteroidia bacterium
ATTGGGACGATCCAGATTGGACCAAAACTAATATGGCAAATGCTACTTATATTCAAAACCCAGATAACCAGCAATATGCAACTTATGTTTCTGGAGCCTCAACAAATGGTGTATCAAGATATATCGCATCTGGCCAATCCTTTTGGGTTCAGGCCTTTGCTGCAGCACCAGTCCTCACTGCTAGAGAAGGAGTTAAATCAAGTAATGACCAGGCATTTCTTAAAACCAATACAGTAGCCTCTCCAGGTATGAAAATTACCTTACAAGGGAATTCAGAATTTGATGAGGCAATTTTAAGAACTATAGGCGGAGCTGTTGATGATTTTGAGCCGCAATGGGATGCCGAAAAATGGTTCGGTGGATGGGGACAATATCCTCAGGTTTCTTTAATTAATAATCAAATTAAAGATTTAACCGTCCATAGTTTTGACAATGGAAGCCAAGAAATGAGTATTCCAGTTAGAGCAATTGTGTTTCAAAATGGGATTTATAACATGGTGTTCAATAATATTTCAGAAATTGACGCACCTTGCATGCAATTAGAAGACACTTATACGGGGCAGTACTATTTAATTGAAGAAGGTGTTGCCTTGCCTTTTGAAATGTCAGACACAACGTATGCTCCACGTTTCATTATTCATATTGGAAAGCAATATGAATCTGTCATAACGGATTTAACTTGCCCTGAGGACCAAAGCGGTGAGATTTCATTGGATTTAGATATGAATTCAAACGTTGATTTTACAATCACTTCAGGCGCAACTACTGTTAGCGGAAATGCAAACGGAGACCCGCTAGTGATTGACAATCTAGCTTCAGGAATTTATTCAATTGAGGTACCTTCACTTGTGAATTCTTGCAACCAAACGGTGTTTAATTTTGTTATCAAACAACCAGCGCCAATAACAAGCAACGCTCAAGTTTCAGATGAAATGAATGGTTCGGATGGTGAAATTACTGTTAACCCTGTTGGCGGTACAGCGCCATATCATTTTGTGTGGATGAATGGATCTAATCAGTCAAGTATTACCAATTTATCTGCTGGATCTTATGAGTTGACAGTGATTGATGCAAATGGTTGTGAGCTAAATGAAACCTATCTCGTGGATTCTCAATTAAGTGTTCAAGAAAGCACAGTTTCAGCTGAATTTACTTACCTAAGAGATCAACAGCAAATAAAAATAGCTGGATTTGATTTCAATACTGGTGTGATGATTAATTTATATGGGATAGATGGAAAGGTAATCAAGACCTATGAGGTAATCAATAATTTAGGCAACTGCATATTGACTTTGCCATCAGATCTTGCCGCTGGAGTTTATTTCATTGGCAATGATGAAATGTCATACAAGTTTAATAAATAGATGGCTTACGACCTTTATCTTGAGGAGCGGATGACCCGCGTGCTCAAATCTAAAAAAATTGATTTCATTGCAAAAAAAATGATGGGAGGTTTGTGCTATATGGTTGATGAGAAAATGTGTTTTGGTATTGTGAAAGATCAAATGATGGCACGCATTAATCCTGAGATTTATCAAGCTAGTTTACAAATTGACGGATGTAATGAAATGAATTTTACCGGAAGAGCCATGAAGGGCTTTGTTTTCATAGATCCTGAAGCTATTGATAAGGAGGATGATTTAGAACATTGGATAGATTTGTGCCTAGAATTTAATCCCTTAGCAAAATCTAGTAAAAAGAAATAGACCTTACTTATAAGTGAAGACCTTGCGCTCCAGCATAATATTATTCTCATCATAGAATATCGCTTCAGTCATCAAGCCATCAATCGAATATCTCAGTTCAGTTCGTGTTTTTATCGACTTTAAAGATCCATCAGGTTCTTTTTCCTCATTGGTGAGCGTATTTTCAATTTTTACTAAATGCCCTTTAGAGTCATAGGTGTATTCAATTACCTCGTTAAACCCAAAAAAGAAATTTGTTTTTTTTACTACTTCACCATTTACAATTTCATGTTCGGTGTGTACACCAGGGTCTGAGAGATTCTCCTGATCCAATCCTTTCTGTAATGGCTTAATAGCATATAAAACTGAGTCTTTGTAAACCACAGTGTCTAATTCCACAGACCCCTGTCCTATATATTCCTTCGTACGAATATTTTCACGAGCAATTATATTCTCCTCGAAAACGAAATAGTGATAGAATGTGAAAATACGTTGGTTACGATTGTCAAAATCTGATCTTTCGTATCGATAAATTTTGTTTTCTTCATTGAATTCATATTTGCCCAGAGATTTTTTTCGATTTTCGACAACATAAAACTCTGAGTACTGAATATTAAAATTGATTTTCAAAGGATTAATTTTTCCTTTTCTATACGTTGATTTGGTTTCCTCAACAATTCCATGCTTATCACTATTTCTGAGCGTGGATATCGTCATTTTAGATTTGTCTGATTTCATGAAAATATGAAGCGTACTTGACTTTAACGTGGCGTACAAATCAGATTCAAATTCTTGAGAAAATGAGAGAAAACACTGGGCAAATAGTAAAGTTAATAGTGCTTTGATCACGAAGTATAATTTAGTAACTATACAATATACTAAAAAATCCCCGCCTCAAATCATTGAGACGGGGACATTTATATAGTGTCGTTCCAATCTATCTTTGCTAAAAAGCATAAGGAAGATCAGATCGATTGATTAATTAAGCCCTAATCGGAATTAGCAACTTAACTAAATTCTTACATCATTGGCATTCCGCCACCCATTCCGCCAGGCATAGCCATAGGGGCTTCATCCTCCGGTTGGTCTGCAATCACAACTTCTGTTGTCAACAACATAGAAGCGATTGATGCTGCATTTTCAATTGCAATTCGAGTTACTTTAGTTGGGTCAATTACTCCAGCGTCCAGTAATTTCTCGAATTTTTCAGTTCTTGCATTGTATCCGAAATCTGCGTTACCTTCAGCTACTTTCTGAACTATAACAGCTCCTTCACCACCTGCGTTTTGAACAATTTGTCTTAACGGCTCTTCAACAGCTCTCTTTACAATGGCAATTCCTGTTGATTCATCCTCATTATCACCTTTAACCTTGTCTAAAGCTGAAATGGCACGAATTAAAGCAACACCACCACCAGGAACAATTCCTTCTTCTACAGCCGCTCTAGTAGCAGATAAAGCATCATCAACACGGTCTTTCTTTTCTTTCATTTCAACTTCGGTAGCTGCTCCAACATAAAGTACTGCTACCCCACCTGATAGTTTTGCAAGACGTTCTTGTAATTTTTCTTTATCGTAGTCTGAAGTTGTCGTTTCAATCTGAGCTTTAATTTGATTGATTCTTCCTTCAATTAAGCTCTTCTCTCCAGAACCATTTACAATAGTTGTATTGTCTTTATCTATGTCAACTTTTTCACAGGTTCCTAAATGCTCGATAGTCGTGTTCTCTAAGGTAAATCCTCTTTCTTCAGAAATAACTGTTCCACCCGTTAAAACAGCGATATCCTCAAGCATTGCTTTTCTTCTGTCACCAAAGCCAGGGGCCTTAACAGCTGCAATTTTTAAACCTGCCTTTAATCTGTTGATCACCAAAGTAGATAATGCAGTCCCATCAATGTCCTCTGCGATAATTAACAAAGGTTTACCTGATTGAGCAACCGGCTCTAATACAGGAAGTATCTCTTGGATGTTAGATATTTTCTTATCGTAAATTAAGATATACGGATTTTCTAACTCAACCACCATTTTTTCAGTATCTGTCACAAAGTATGGAGATAAATATCCTCTATCAAACTGCATTCCTTCTACAGTCTTTACTTCGGTAGATGTTCCTTTTGCCTCTTCAACAGTAATCACTCCCTCATTTCCAACAACTTTCATTGCCTCAGCAATCAATGATCCAATTGTTTCGTCATTGTTGGCTGAAATAGTAGCTACTTGTTTGATTTTATCATTGTCAGATCCTACTTCTTGAGATTGTTTTGCCAAATTCTCAACGATAGCTGTCACTGCCTTATCAACACCTCTTTTTACATCCATTGGATTAGCCCCAGCCGCAACGTTTTTCAAACCAGCTGTAATAATTGCTTGTGCCAATACAGTTGCTGTAGTGGTCCCATCTCCTGCAATGTCTGCAGTTTTAGATGCAACTTCTTTCACCATTTGCGCCCCCATGTTTTCAATTGGGTCTGCCAATTCAATCTCCTTTGCAACAGTAACTCCATCTTTCGTTACATGTGGAGCACCGAATTTTTTATCGATAATTACATTTCTTCCTTTTGGTCCTAATGTGATTTTTACCGCGTTTGCCAAAGAATCAACTCCTTTTTTTAGTTTGTCTCTAGCTTCTGTATCAAATAAAATGTCTTTTGCCATTTTTAATGCTTTTTATTGTTTTGATTAAATAATTCCGTAAACGTCAGACTCACGCATAATTAAATAAGTCTTTCCGTCTAATTTAATTTCTGTACCTGAATACTGACCGTATAAAACACTGTCTCCCGCTTTTACAGTCATTGGTTCGTCAACTTTTCCAGGTCCTACAGCAACTACTTTGCCTTGTAAAGGTTTTTCTTTTGCTGTATCTGGAATAATAATTCCGCTGGCAGTTTTTTCTTCTGCCGGTGCAGGTTCTATTAGAACTCTATCTGCTAATGGTTTCAACATGTTTAATTATTTTTTAATCTTGAGTTTAATCAAGCTGTTATTAATTTATTCTTTCAGGCTATAGTCATATTTTATGCCATTCGTCTTAAAAAGAAAAATGCTGTCAATTTTGCATATTTATATGAACTTGGGCAAAAAAAAATGTCAGCATGAATGACATACTGACATTTTATCTAAAGTATATTTTTACTATTGAGGTTGACCAGGCATTGTTGGTCCACCTAATCCAGTACCTTCAGGTAATTCGTTAGTCCCTTCCACATTTTCTTGGACTGCATTAGGGTCAGAATCTAATTCTTCTGTTCCTCCGCCACCGCTTCCAGGTTTAGCCATAGCTAAACAAACAACGGCAATCATGATTGCAAGTCCCCAAGTTCCTTTTTCTAGAATATCAGTAGCTCTTTTGGCTCCCCCTAATTGTACGGCTGAACCAAACTCAGAATTTAATCCACCCCCTTTAGGGTTTTGAACTAAAACAAATAGGATTAATCCGACACATCCTATGATAATTAATATTGTAAATAATCCGTCCATTGCTGCTAAATATTGCCCAAATTATTGGGATTGATTGTTTTTAATTTTTTCAATTTGACTTGCAAAGAAAACCTTTTTTTCTGGATATAACAAACTTAATTGCTTGTAAGCTGCAATAGCCTTAGAAAAATTCCCTTGCATCACATGTATTTTAGCCAATGTTTCTGATACAATTTCATCTGATTCTTCCAGACTTTTCTTAGCATTTGCAGATGGTGAATAGAATTCCTTAGTTGGCTTTGAAATACTTGGTTCCTCAGCTATAAATCGATCTAATAAATCATTGATTTCTGATTTCGAACTTGCTTTTATTTCTAAATTTAAATCAGGAGGAGTAGAGGAGTTCAATTGTTTATCAACGGTTTTATTGCCCGACTTTTTTTGTTGAAGCCATTGAATAAAACTGATTTCTTGGTTCTCCGAAATCTCTTGAATTTCTTCAACTACTGTGGTTTTATCTTCAGATTCCTGCTGACCAATCAATGTGTTGGAAATGGGCTGAATTTTCTCCTTATCCTCAATTTCTTCTGGTTCTTCCTTTTTCTCAGGAATAGCTGTTTCTGTTGCATGTTCAAATGCCACTGAAATGGCATGCGATAAAATATCTGTATCCAAATCAACTGGAGCTTCTTCTATTTCTGATGCTTTCTCAACTTCAACAGAATCACTAATATCAGTACTAACTAATTCTTCTTTAATTTTCTCGGTTGAGGAGCTTAATTCTACAAGGTCATGATCTGATTCACTTGGCTCTGAAACTGAACCCTTAATTTCTTCTTTGACAAATTCGACTTCGATTTCAGTTTGCTCAACAATTTCTTGTTTAACAGAAGTGTTATGGATTAGATTGTACAAATGTTCGCGATCTCCAACATGCGCTGCCGCAACCTTTAATTTTTCTTCAAATTGAACTACGCCTGAATTTGAAGCGCCTTTTAAAGCTAAATGATATAAACTTGAGCAATATGGGTACTTTGAAATTAAATCCTCTATTGCCGACAAATCAGCGCCAGTAGTTTTTACAGGATTTTTTATCAATAACGCTATGTTTTCACCTGTAATCACCAGTTTTTCGATAATTCGGTTAATAAATCCTGAGAAATTTGTTCATTAATATCTTCTAGTAATTCATCTTCTACATCAGCCAATGCGGAAGTTGCGGGGTAGGTTGAAAACCGGGCAAAATCTTTAACAAAAGATTGTTTTTCATCAAGATTATTAATTACCGAAATGTTGACCACAACCTTTAAATTATTTAATGCTGAATTCTCATCTGCTTGTATTGCACCAGGTTCCGTATAATAGCTTTTTACTTTGCCAGAAATCTGAATGTCCGCCTCATCAGTTTTTAGTTTCATTTTTGATCTTGAAACTAAATAGTCCCTCATGAACTCTGTTAAACCAATCCCATAACCTGATGGAGCATTAGCAGCCTGTTCTTCGAAAATATCAATTGAAAAATGATCAGCTTCAATGCTATTGTCCAACATGCCATATTGAATCTCGCATGAGACTAGGGTAAATATTAGGGATATGATAAGGTAATTCTTCATACTTGGATAACGCGATTTAATTTAATCTATTTTAATCCGTATTCCTTTATTTTTCGATACAATGTCCGCTCAGAAATCCCTAGATCTTGCGCGGCATACTTGCGCTTCCCACGGTGCTTTTCAAGGGCTTTATGAATTAACTCTTTTTCTCTATCTTCTAAAGATAATGATTCTTCAACTTCAATATGCTCTTGAAAGTCATTATGATAATTATCTGTTTCATTGAAGGATTCATGCTCTTTTTGAACTGAAAAAGATTTGGGCAATAAACTTTCTTCTGAAACAGCAGATTCTTGATACAATTTTTGAATAAATGCATTTTTATCTTCAGATGAAATGCCCGAACCACCACTTTGTAAAATGTCTACGACTAATTTTTTTACTTCGGTAAGTTCCTTTTTCATGTCGAATAAGACCTTATATAATAGATCTCTTTCAGAAAAATCTTCTTTCGTTTTACTAGCTAAAACGGGTAGGTTGGATGCTGAATAGTCCGGTAAATAATTGTATAATAATTCACCAGTTATAGTTCTCTCGCTTTCAATAACAGAAATCTGTTCAGTAATGTTTTTTAACTGACGGATGTTTCCAGGCCAATTATAATTCTCAAGCATCTGAACGGCGTCATCTGTTAGTTTAATCGCCGGCATTCTATATTTCTCTGAAAAATCTACCACGAATTTTCTGAAGATTAAATGAATATCGTCTTTTCTATTTCTTAATGGAGGTAGACTAATCGGAACGGTACTGAGTCTGTAAAACAAATCTTCTCTGAACTTCCCAGATTGAATTGCTTCAAGCATATTTTCATTTGTTGCCGCTACAACTCTTACATCAGTTTTTATAGGCTTGGATGACCCAACTCTAATAAATTCACCCGTTTCCAATACTCTTAAAAGTCTAACTTGAGTTGGAAGTGGTAATTCAGCAACTTCATCTAAAAAAATGGTTCCCTTGTCTGCAACTTCGAAATATCCTTTTCGTTGGTCATGGGCACCGGTAAAAGAGCCCTTCTCATGCCCAAACAACTCACTATCAATAGTTCCTTCTGGAATCGCACCGCAATTCACGGCAATATAACTTCCATGTTTTCTCGAGCTTAATTGGTGAATGATTTTAGGCATCACCTCTTTCCCTGTTCCACTCTCCCCTGTAATAAGAACACTAATATCAGTTGGCGCTACCTGGTTAGCGACATTCAGAGCACGATTAAGCGCCGGAGAGTTTCCTATAATACCAAAGCGTTGCTTTATTTGTTGAACGTCCATTTTTGATACAGTTTTAGTTGGCCTCAATTCCTTTAACTGTGGCGCTCGTATATTCTTGAATAGTCACATTCACATAATCCCCTGGCTTATGATCTCCTTTCGGAAAAATTACCGTTAGATTTTGTGAATTTCTGCCATAAACAAAATCATCTGATCGTTTTGAAATCCCCTCAATCAATACTTCATAAGTCTTCCCGACAGTCTTACTATTTGCTTCAAGGGCAAGTTCTGCTTGAACTTCTTGAACTTCGGATAATCTGCGTTTTTTTACTTCTAATGGAATGTCGTCCTCAAATTTTCTTTCTGCTAAAGTTTTTGGCCGTTCCGAGTAAAAGAACATGTATGAAAACTCATAACCAACTTCACGCATGATACTAAGCGTATCTTGATGCTGCTCTTCGGTTTCACCGCAGAATCCAGTAATGATATCTGTTGAAATAAATGCTTCAGGTACAATTCGCTTTATTGCTGCAATTCGTTCTAAATACCATTCACGAGTATATCCTCTATTCATCCTTTTTAATACTTCAGAATTTCCTGACTGAACCGGTAAATGGATGTATTTACAGATATTTTCGTATTTGGCCATTACGTGCAAAACATCATCAGTCATATCTTTAGGGTGAGAAGTTGAGAATCTTACTCTCAAAGCAGGATCAACCAATGCAACTTTCTCCATAAGTTCTGCAAAAGAAACAGTCGGTTGGTTAGGATCTATTATTTCGCCTTTTTTTGTCACATTCCATTTGTAGCTGTCAACATTTTGACCCAATAGTGTTACTTCTTTATAACCTTTATTGAACATGTCTTGTGCTTCTGCAACAATCGATTGTGGGTCACGACTTCGTTCTCTTCCTCGAGTAAAAGGAACCACGCAAAAAGAACACATATTGTCGCATCCCCTCATAATAGAAATGAATCCAGTAACTCCTCCCTTATCTAATCGGACTGGTGCAATATCTGCATAGGTCTCCTCTCGGGAAAGCAGAACATTAACCGCTTTTTGACCAGTTTCTACTTCACTGATTAGGTTTGGCAAATCTCTATAAGCATCAGGTCCTGCAACAAGATCTACCAATTTTTCTTGTTCAAGTAAATCTTTTTTTAATCGCTCAGCCATGCAACCCAGAATTCCAATAACTAGTGATGGATTTTGCTTTTTTCTTTTGTTATGTTGAGATAACTTATTTCTAACACGTTGTTCGGCATTTTCCCTGATTGAGCAAGTGTTCATTAAAATGACATCTGCCTCTTCAACATCTTTAGTTGTAGAATAGCCTTGGTCAATTAATATTGAAGCAACGACCTCACTGTCTGAGAAGTTCATTTGACAACCGTAACTTTCTAGATACAATTTCTTCCCACTAGGATTTTTGGATTCAAGCATGGTAGCCTGACCTTGAATTTCCTCATCTATCTTTTTCTCTTCAATCTGCATTTTATCTTGTTGTCATAAATATTGAAAACAAAATTAATCAATCTAATTTTGATAGCTGTCAAAATGACAGCCAAAAAAAAATGTTTCAAAATCCTACTCTAAAAAAAATTAGTAAAACTTTATTATTATATAATAATAAGGGATTAAAAACAAGCCTAAGTTGAAACACTTTGTTGTGTTTATCCGTTTCTAATTATCATATTTGTCCAATTTTTTACGGAAAACTACTTTAAACATGGCAAAAAATTTAGTGATTGTTGAGTCCCCTGCGAAGGCGAAAACAATAGAAAAATACCTCGGAAAAGATTTCGTGGTAAAATCTAGTATGGGTCACGTTAGAGACCTTGCTAAAGGAGACGGTTCGATAGATGTTGAAAAAGATTTTTCTCCTAAATATATTGTGTCTTCGGATAAGAAAAAGGTAATTACCGAATTGAAAAAATTGGCGAAAGAAGCTGAGTTAGTTTGGTTAGCATCTGATGAGGACCGTGAGGGAGAAGCTATATCTTGGCATCTTAAAGAAGCTTTAGGTTTGAAGCCTGACGGATATAAGAGAATCACATTTAATGAGATTACGAAATCAGCAGTGTTAGCGGCTATTGAAAATCCCAGAGATATTGATGATGATTTGGTAAACGCACAGCAGGCTAGAAGAATTTTAGATCGTCTAGTTGGATTTGAGTTGTCGCCAGTTTTGTGGAGAAAAGTGAAGCCGTCATTATCAGCTGGTAGAGTTCAGTCAGTTGCGGTAAGACTTATTGTTGAGAAGGAATTGGAAATAGAAAAGTTTGAATCTTCTGCGTTTTACAGAACAGATGCCGTGTTCAGTGTTCAAGGATCCAAAATGAAAGCCAAATTGGCTAAGAATTTTGATTCAGAAAAAGAGGCTACTGATTTTGTTTCTAATTGTTCGAATCACAATTTCAAGGTAAATTCTGTTACTAAAAAACCTGCTAAAAAGGCTCCAACTGCGCCGTTTACAACGTCAACATTGCAGCAGGAGGCAAGTTTAAAATTAGGGTTTTCTGTATTACGAACAATGTCGGTAGCGCAAAGATTATATGAAGCTGGACATATTACTTATATGAGAACAGATTCTGTAAACCTTTCTAAAACTGCCACAGATGCTGCTCAGGCAGAAATAGAAAAAGCTTACGGTAAAGAATATCATAACTTTAGACAATATAAAAACAAGAATTCTTCGGCGCAAGAAGCGCACGAGGCAATTCGTCCAACAGATTTTTCTGCTCACACAATTACTGGAGAATCAGATCAGGAAAAGCTATACCAATTAATCTGGAAAAGAAGTATTGCTTCACAAATGAGCGAAGCACAATTAGAGAGAACTGCTATAAAAATTGATGCACCTAATAATCTAGAGTTCACTGCAAACGGTGAGGTGATCAAATTTGACGGGTTTTTAAAAGTTTACCTTGAATCTTCTTTAGATGAAGATGATGAAGATATGGATGGTTTGTTGCCTCCTATTAAAGAGGGAGAACAGTTAGAAAACGAGCAAGTAACATCCACAGAAAGATTTACTCGTCCACCGGCAAGATACGTTGAAGCGAGTTTGGTTAAAAAACTTGAAGAGTTGGGTATCGGTCGTCCTTCTACTTATGCTCCAACTATTACTACGATTCAGAAAAGAGGATATGTTGAAAGAGGAGAAAGAGAAGGTGTAGAAAGAAAATATAAGCAGATCATACTTGAAGGTGGAAGCGTAAAAACCGAAATTCAAACTGAGAAAACTGGCTCTGATAAAGGTAAGTTAGTTCCAACAGATATCGGGCGAATTGTGACGGAATTCCTAATCGAACACTTCGAACAAATAATGGATTACAATTTCACAGCTTCTGTAGAAAAGGAGTTTGATGATATTGCACAAGGTCTAGTAAAATGGACTAAAATGTTAAAGGAATTTTATGGGCCATTCCATAAAACTGTTGAGCATACCATTGAAAATTCAGAGCGTGCCACTGGTGAAAGAGAATTGGGAGTTGATCCAAAAACTGGCAAGAAAATAATTGCTAGAATTGGACGATTCGGTCCTATGGTGCAAATTGGTGAACAAGATGATGAGGATAAACCTAAGTTTGCTTCACTTCAAAAAGATCAAAGCATCCAGACGATAAGCTTAGAAGAAGCTTTGGAATTATTTAAGTTTCCTAAAACGATTGGTGAGTTTGAAGATAAACCCGTTAAAATCAATAAAGGAAGATTTGGTCCATACGTTCAAATAGAAAAGACATTCGTTTCCATTAAAGAAGCCAATGGAGATACCCTTGAAAACATGACTATTGAAAGGGCGATTGAGTTGATTAAAGAGAAGAGAGAAGAAGATAAAAACCGAATTATTAAAGAGTTTCCAGAAAATGGAGACATGCAACTATTAAATGGTCGATACGGCCCGTACTTAAAAATCGGGAAGAAGAATTACAAATTGCCTAAAGACGTTGAACCAGCTGAGCTTTCGTATGAAGAGTGTGTTCATATTTCAGAAAATCAACCAAAAGGAAGGAAAAAGAAGAAATAGAGTTAATTTAGACTTCCATGAAAGATTTAAATATTTATTTCAATCAGTATGGGGATCAAATTTCTTATGAAAAAGGAACTTTGGGTGAAACCATAACGATTAATTCTGCTGCTAATTTTCAACATCCTATCAAAGGAGAAGTTGCTCTTATTTTTGTTCCAGAATATGCGAATTCAGATTTAGTAGCTAGCTCGGACATAGTTAATTGTGTGAGAAAGGCAATATATAGCCTTCATGCAGGTGATTGGAAAAGTGGGCTAATCGACATGGGGACAATTTCTCCAGGAAACACTTTCGAAGATACCAAAAGGGCAGTTTCAGATGTCTGCGCTGAACTGATAAAAAATGAAGTGATTCCAATAATCATAGGAGGGAGTCAAGATTTGACACTAGCCGTTTATCAGGCTTACCAAACATTAGAACAAACAGTTAACTTGTTAGATGTTGATTGCGCGTTGGATATGGGGGATCCTGACCAGGATATATCTGATAAAGCTTGGATTAATAAGATTTTACTGGAGAAGCCTAACTATTTATTCAATTACACTTTGTTTGGATACCAAAGTTATTTGACCAAGCCTGAAGAAGTTCGGCTTTTAGAAAAACTTTTCTTTGATCACGTAAGGTTAGGTGAGTTTGTGTCAGACAATTCAATTATAGAGCCTTTGTTGAGAAATACAGATATTATGAGCTTTGATTTAGACGCCATAAGAGGTTCTGATTACTCAGCAAATTCTAGAAGTTTACCTCACGGACTGTATGGTGAAAATGCTTGCTCAATAATGCGTTATGCTGGGCTTTCTGACAAACTAACCTCTTTGGGTTTATTTAATCTTCATAAAGGGGGGAGAGTGGAGTTTGACGCAAATCTTGTTGCGCAAATGCTTTGGTATTTTATTGAAGGTTATAATAACAGAAAAGGAGATTATCCAATTGGAACGAAAAAAAATTATACTAAATATTTAGTTAGTATAGATAATTTCAAAGACCAGATCGTTTTTTACAAGAGTGATAAATCGAGTAGGTGGTGGATGGAAGTGCCATACCCAAAGGTTCAAGGTGCTAAGTTTCATAGGCATTTGCTGATTCCTTGTAATTATCAAGATTATCAAAATGCTTTGTCAAATGAGCTGCCTAATTTATGGTGGAAGACCTTTGAAAAATTGTCTTGACGAAAAAATACGTTTTGTTAAGAATTGATTTGTTGTGAAAAAAATTTACAATTAAATATTTTTTACTTATTTTAGCCGCTTGTTGGAGTGTTCTGACGAGAAATGGTATTGAAAAAAACACATTTTATGAAAAAAGTTTTATCTTTTTTACTTTGCTATTTAGCTGTAAACCTGTCTTTTGGACAGCAAGATAAGCAGTTTACACACTACATGTTTGACAAGATGTCATTCAATCCTGCTGCAACTGGCTTTAAAGGATATTGTGGTACTTTGATTTATAGAAATCAATGGGATCGTGTACAAGATGCACCAAATTCTACATTATTGAATTTGCAAGGGAATCTTCCTAAGCAAAATTTAGGGGTTGGTTTGTCATTTGTTAATGATGCTATTGGATTCCAAAGAAATAACACAGTAACTGTAAATGGTGCGTATCATTTTGTTACCAATGCTGGTGTGTTAAGCGGAGGTTTAGGAGTAGGAATTGTGAATGTAGGTTTTTCTCCAACTTGGATTCCGCCACAAACTGATATGGATGCATTACTTCCTACTGCGACAGCTGGGACAGGTTTTGATTTGAATTTAGGTTTATACTGGCACGGAACAACTGCTCCTTATTATGTGGGTATTTCAACAACTCACTTAGCGCCTCCTACATTGAAGAATGTGAATTTCTCAGTAGCTAGACACTATTATGTTATTGGAGGATATGATATTGCTTTAAGTGAAATGATGAACCTAGGAAAGAAAATAGATATTAAACCAAGTGTTTTATTAAAAGCTGATGGTGCAGGAATGATTTGTGACGTCAATGTGATGGCTGACTTCTGGTTGAACAACTACTCTTACTTATGGGGTGGGTTCTCTTACAGACTTTCAGATGCATTCGCATTGAATTTAGGATACGCGTTTTCGCCAGCTAATAAGACAAGTAAAAATATGTTGAAGTTTGGATATTCGTTTGATATTATGACAAACCCATTGAATACCTACGGTAAAGGTACGCATGAGTTAATGTTGAACTTCTGTATGTTCCCACCACCGCCTGCGGTGCCAAGACACGGAAATCCATTTATATTACAATAGGAGAAATTTTTTTGTAACCAAATCAAAAGAGTAACGTTTAAAGATAGACCCAACCCTTAAAGAGTCCTGATAGTCGAAGAATTTGATTGGTAGAAAAAACAAGGTAGCATGAGAAAATTATTGGTTTTTGGAGTAGTTGTAGTTGCGCTGGTGATGTCCAGCTGTAACACTGGTACTGGTCACTTGCAGGGTGTGCAAGGAAGAAAAGTGTTTTACCCTGAGATTCCATTAGGTATGGTATATATTCCTTCTGGTTCTTATACAATGGGTAATGGTGATCAAGATGTTCCATTTTTACATCAATCAAGATCAAAGGTTGTTTCAATCCATGCATTATACATGGATCAAACTGAAATCACAAATAATGAGTGGAGAGAGTTTGTTTACTGGGTGAAGGATTCAATTGTACTTGAAAAAGTTTATTTGAATACAGATCCAACAGGTAATGATGCGATTGAAGATGAAGATATAGGTGAAATGTTATCTCATCCTGACGTTTATTATGATGAGGTGAATTTAGCTTGGCAAGAATTTGATCCGACTCAGCCATTTATTAATAGAGGGTTGTTCCCATTGTCTTGGAGAATGAAAGGAATTAAGGATAATCAAATTATCCCGTTGATTTCAGATATGTATTTAAGACCAAATGAAAGATGGTATAAGAGACGAGAATTAGATGTTCGTAAATTGAATTTCAAATATTACTGGATTGACCTTCCTGAAGCTGCCAAAAGAGGAAGAGTGAACATTGAAAGAAATGGGTATGATCCATCTGGAAATTATACAGACCCTTCTTTAGATCCGCAACACAGAGATTTGAAAAACCCAGTTCATCCATTTACTGGAGAACCAGTAGGTTTGGATAAGGATATGGGGTATTTCAACTCAAAAGGTCAAAACAATGGTCTTAGAGGTCATGAAGATAGAGGTAGATTTATTATTGAAGAAGAAATTAATGTTTATCCGGATACATTATGTTGGGTAAGAGATTTCACTTATTCATTTAATGATCCAATGACCAATATGTACTTCTGGCATCCTGCTTATGATAACTATCCTGTAGTAGGTGTAAGTTGGGTACAAGCTAGAGCGTTCTGTGTATGGAGAACTCAAAAATTGAATAACTGGTTAGAAGGATTGGGTCAATTATGGGTACAAGATTTCAGATTACCTACAGAAGGTGAATGGGAGTATTGTGCAAGAGGTGATTTAAAACACTCTCCTTACCCATGGGGTGGACCTTACATCAGAAACTCAGCTGGATGTATGTTAGGAAACTTTAAGCCAATGAGAGGTAGATATTTTGATGATGGTGGTTTTTACGCTGTAAAAGCATTCTCTTACAATCCTAACGGTTACGGTTTATACTGCATGGCTGGAAACGTTTGTGAGTGGACTGAAACAGCATTTGATGAATCAGTTTATGAATTCTCTCATGATTTAAGTCCAGAATATAGATATTATGCAATGGATTGGGATCCACCTTCAATGAAAAGAAAAGTGGTACGTGGTGGATCATGGAAAGATATTGGATTCTATTTGCAGACTTCTGCAAGAACTTACGAATACCAAGATACAGCTAAGTCTTACTTAGGATTTAGATGTGTTCAGACTCATATCGGTCGTGGTGGTAGAGACTTCTCTAAAGAAGGTGGAGAAGAATTGAAATCTGATATTGAGTTGAGATAAAAAAGTAAATTATAACCAAATAAATAAATGTTAAACTAAAAGCAAGGAAACTATGAGACCAGGAACTAAAAAATGGAAATTATTTATGGCAAAGCTGTACGGTATCGGTGCAGCGGTAGTAATTGTCGGAGCAATGTTTAAAATCATGCACTGGCCAGGAGCGGGGGCAATGCTTGTAGGTGGATTATCTACTGAAGCAGTAATTTTCTTTTTCTCCGCATTTGAACCTTTGCATGAGGATCCAAAATGGGAGTTAGTATATCCTGAATTGGCATTAGCTCATGACGAAGATTTTGACTTACATGCCTATATTGATGAAAAAGGTGAATCAGGCGCGCACGGTGGTGGCGGCGGAGGTGGTACCGTAACTGGTATTACTGAGCAATTTGATAATCTTTTAGAAGAAGCTAAAATTGATGCAGAATTATTAAATAGATTAGGTGACGGTATTAGAACGCTAAGTGATAATGCTGAAGGATTAAAAGCAGTTTCTGGTGCAGCAGCTGCAACTGATTCTTATGTTGCTAGTCTTGAAGGTGCTTCTGAGCAAGTTAAGACTTTGTCTAATACTTATGAAAGAGCTTCTGAGTCATTATTAGGTTTGACTTCTTCAGCGGATGAAGGTCAGTCTTTTGGAGAGCAGTTACAAAAAGTTTCTACGAACTTAGCTGCTTTAAATAATGTATATGAACTACAATTGAAAGGTTCTTCGAATCATTTAGAGGCTACTGAGAAATTCCAATCTCAAGTAACTGAAATGATGTCTAACTTGAGCGATTCAGTTGAAGATACTCGACTTTATAAAGAAAACATGGCTATGTTATCTAAAAACTTGACTGATTTAAATCAAGTATATGGTAACATGTTGAAAGCAATGACTATTAGTAGAGATTAATTAATGTTACTTTCTAAAGAATTAGAATTGACAAAAAGTAAATGTTTAATTAATTAAAAAAACTTAATAATCATGGCAGGAGGAAAAGAAACCCCAAGACAGAAGATGATCGGTATGATGTACTTAGTACTTACCGCACTTTTGGCCTTGAACGTATCTAAACAAATTGTTGCAGCCTTCGTTACGCTTAATGATAAGCTTGACGCGAGTGCTGAAATCATCCACAAAAAGACCGACGGTACTTATTTTGGATTTGATCAGAAGAAAGCTGCCCTTATCGCTACAAAAGGTGATATGGCACTATTCGAAAAATGGGAGACTAGAGCTCATACCTTAAAAGAAGAAACTGCAGTTGTCGTAGGTTATATTCTAAGTGAATGTAATGAGATGATTAAGACTTCTGAAGGTAAAGACTGGGTCGAAGAAGGAGGTACAGATGAAAATGGAAACATTACTAAACTGAAGCCTTTAATGGAAATCGCAGGTATGGATAATTATGATATCCCAACGAATATGTTTGTTGGTGGTAATCCAAATTCTCCAAATGAGCGAGGTCTTAAAATTCGAACTACAGTTCATGACTATAGAAACTTAGTTTGTGATTTAATGGGAACATATGATCAAGGAAAGAAAAGTTGGTCGTTTGTTGCACCTGAAGATGAATCTGGATTAGAAGCAGCATTGGCTACTGCTAACCCTGAGGATACTTCTAAAATTGCACAGTTCTATAGAGCTTTAACAATTCCTGAAGAATTGCATGCTCACGGTGGTGGTGAAATGCCATGGCCTTCAGTAACTTTTGACCACGCGCCAATCGTTGCTGCTGCGGCAATGTTTACTTCAATTAAATTGGATATAAAAAATGCTGAGTCTATGGCTTCTGAGTATATGCTTGGAAAAGTAGAGGCTCCATCATTTAATTTCAATAAAATTGAGCCTTTAGCGTTTGCTAGAACAGGTTATATCAATCAAGGTGATTCATTAGACTTAAGTGTAATGATTGCAGCTTATGATAGTAACGAAGTTTCTAAAATTCGTTATGGTGTAGATGCTGATACTGCAAACCCTGAAAACTGGAAAGAAATTACAGGTAAAATTCCATTGGATGGAAAAACATCTGGATTACACAAGGTTAAAGGACAAATTGGAGTTAAAGAAAAAGGAGAATTATCATGGAAACCATGGGAATTTGAGTACACTGTTGGTCAACCAATGGGTGTTGTAGCACAACCAGAGATGAGAATCTTATACTGGGGTTACAACAATGTAGTTGAAGGAACAGCTTCTGGATACGATCCATCTTTAGTGACACTTTCAGGAAGTGGATGTTCATTATCTTCTAAAGGAAATGGACAGTACATTGCGAAAGTTAGTCAAGGAACTAAAAAAGCAAATATCAGTGTTAGTGCAGCAGGTGCTAGTTTAGGTTCATTTGAATTTGAATGTAGACCAATGCCAGATGCAACAGTTTACTTCGGTAAAACAACAATGGGAGGTTCTACTTCTTATGCTCTAGCTAAGTCTGAGTCAAGAATTAGAGTAGCTTACCCGCCATCTGTACCATTAAAAGGAGTAACATTCTCTATTACTGGTGGACAGGTTTATGTTGACGGAATAGCTGGTTCTGGAAAAGTTAGTGCTGGTGGAAGTTTTGATAGTAAGGCAAAATCTATGCTGAAACAATCAA
>JAUHXX010000351.1 GCA_030426825.1 Bacteroidia bacterium
GACGCCAATGGCTGCAATATTCAAATTAATGAATGTTTAAATGAGCCAAGCGAGATGACTATGAACTTAGCCACTAATCCAGCTACCTGTGGATTGGATAACGCCACTTTATCGATTGTAGCAGCAAATGGCACACCCGGTTATTCATACAGTGTAGATAACGGAGTTAGTTTTCAAGCTGGCAATAATTTTAATGGATTAGCACCTACAATAATAAACATTGTATTACAAGACAATAATGGCTGCCAAATTGATTCAACGATTTCATTGGTTGCTGATCCAGAACCTGTAATTGACAATGTTGCTACCACGAACCCATTATGTTTTGGTGGGAATGAAGGAACCATTTCAATTACTTCATCAAATGGAGTTGGGGTACATCAGTACAGTATTACGAGCGCGGCCGGACCTTATCAAGCGGCAAATAATTTTATCGGATTGGTTGATGGCAGTTACACCGCATATATCCAAGATGCGAATGGATGTGTAGACTCTATAACTGTTAGCATCAACGAACCAGGATTAATGGATTTAACGATAACTCCTACTAATCTTACTTGTTTTGAAAACGGAACGGGAGAAATCGACATTACTGTAAACTCGGGTGGTACTTTGCCATTCCAATTTAGTATCGACAATGGCGCTAATTTCCAAGGATCAGGAGGATTTACTGGACTAGCAGCTGCAAACTATCCTATAGTTGTTGAAGATGCAAATGGTTGCCAAGTTACCGCTAACCAAATTATTTCTGAACCAGCAGCAATAACTTTTGATCCATTCGATATTGATTCAACTTCTTGTTTCGGGTTTTGTGATGGTACAATCAACCCAAATGCTATTGGAGGAACGGTTGCAGCAGGATACTCTTACAACTGGAGCGGAGGAATTGCAGGTCCTGCAGATGCAGTTGCCTCAAATGTTTGCGCAGGCACCTACTCAGTAATCGTAAGTGACGATAATGGATGTTCTGCAGACAGTTTAAACTTTGTGGTTCACGAACCAATTTTGGCTACCATTGACAGTGCATTGACAACTGGTGTGTCTTGTTTTGGAGATGCTGATGGCGAAATTGATATCTACAGTATAAACGCAGGTTTCTACAGCATTGGAGGTCCTTTTACTCCAGCAACAAACTATAACGGCTTGACGTCAAATACTTATTGGGTTTATGTGCAAGATTTAAATGGATGCCCTGGTGACAGCGCTCAGGTTTTTGTTCCAACACCTCAACCATTAAATGGTTTTGTGACACCGGATGTCTATATCTGTCAAGGGGATAGCATTTTCTTTTCAATTGTAGCAACTGGGGGAACTCAACCTTATAACTTTTTAGTAAATCAAGGATTGGGAGGAAATGCAAATAGCGCCATAATTTACGAGCCTATCTTCTCAGATACTTCTTATTATGTGGAAATTACGGATGTTAACGGATGCCAATTTGATACTGACACTATGTATGTTCATGTTGCTCCGCCACCTATTTTGATTACCTCAAATGATACAACCATCTGTCCTGGAGAACCTTTAATTCTGTCTTCTGAAGCAACAGACTTACTTGAAACCTATACTTATTTGTGGAGTACGGGAGACACTGGACCGTTTATCTACCCGAATGTTACATCTGACACCACTTACTACGTAGATGTAACTGACGAATGTAATGTCACTACAACAGATTCCATTCAAGTGAATTTATATGTTGACCCTGTTGTCAGTCTCAGTAACCTTGTAGGCGATTGTCCTCCTTTTCAACATGCTTACAGCATAACGGTTGATCAGACTCAATTGGCGAGTGACTTGTTCTGGTCTACCAACTTTGGAACAATTGATTCATCAAATTTCCAGAATCTGTATGTGACTTATTTAAATGATGGCAATGGAATTATTGATGTATCATTTACTTCTGCGAATGGATGTCAAGTAGATACTTCATTTACGAGTGTTACAGTTTATGGCTTACCAACTGCGCAATTTACAGTAAACCCAACGGCACCGACTATTTATGATGCTAATGTGCAATTGACAAACACATCCTTAAATTACGCCACGAGTGAATGGTTCATACTTGGAGATACCCTAACTACAACAGATGCAAGCATTAATTTGACAAATAGTAACACAGACAGCTCAATTACGGCATGTTTGGTAGTGACAAATGATAATCAATGTACTGACACGATTTGTGATATTATCGAAATCATTAATGATCTGTACCTATTTGTTCCTAACACAATAATTCTAGATGGATGGTCAGATAACGCAGTGTTTAAGCCGGTGACTAACTATTTCCACCCAGATTATTATCACATGTACATCTTTAATAGATGGGGTGAATTATTGTTTGAGACCGAAGATGTAAACGGAAGTTGGGACGGAACTTATAATGGTGTAATTGTGCCTGACGGGGTATACGTTTGGAAAATTACAGGTGCACCATTTAATAATGAGGCTGACTTAAAAGAATATCACGGTCATGTCACCGTTTTGAAATAGCAATTACTTGCGTTTATAAACTGGTACTGCCGAACAAGGTTCTCCAAACATGAGACTCTTAACCACTGGAGTTAACTTTTTGGTTAAATCTACATACGCTTTATTGGGGTTAGGAATGTTTGAACATCCTTTGACCATTGCTCGTTTATCTTTTAAGTGTTGGATGTCCCAATTATCTAGATTTTGAAAAAATAATTCAGCTTGTGCTTCTTTAACTGATCCACAAACAATATACTTGGCAGCTGAAAGATGAGACGTAATGAGCATGTATGCCCAGGCCGGAATAATGGCGTCATTTGAACAATAAACGCAGACAACTTGGTCGGTATACTGAACCCAATTATGGTTTTTTATCCAGTCCCTAAAATCCTTTTCTTTCAAAACCAATTCGTTCCACAAGAGTGGCTTTAAGTCGATTTCAAAAAATTCCCCTCTGTAAGTGAAGTCTATCAAATCTATTTGTTCGATTTGAGCACCTGCAACCTTATTTACTATTTCCTCAGCCATAACGTAAAGTTAAGCAAGAAAATTGAATCAACGGCGCCCCTTTGATTTGATCTGATAAGCTAAAAACAGCTCAGTTCCTCCCCTAATTCTTGAAGAAGTTTGCAAACTGGAAATATTAAAATCATAAGAAAATCCGAATTTAAAATCTGCCAGTTCTAATTGGATTCTAGAAATCAAGGCATCACCCCATCTATGAAATAACCCTATTGATGCACTCAAGTTATTCATAGTACCAACATATCCTCCTGATTTTTTCATATCAAGTTTTAAAGCGGTACCATAAACAATTTCCTGAAACTGCCCTTGTCTGTGATAATACACAGCAGGCTGCAGACTCAGAATAGTACCAAATAAACCCAAATCCGAATGAATAAAAGCTGAATACCTATGACTTAATCTATCTTTTGAATCGGATAAAAAA
>JAUHXX010000352.1 GCA_030426825.1 Bacteroidia bacterium
CCTCAATTTCATTAAAAAAATCACTTGTAGTATCTACCTCTTTTGATCTAGCTTCACATACACCTATTCCAAGGCCATTCTTAGTTTTATTGGAGAAAAGGAGATATTCCTGACCTATTTTCAAATGTACCTGTGTATCAATTGTGAATTCTATTGAATCAACTTCTCCAAAGAGTAACTCCGTGATTTGAATTTTAGCAGTGGCTTCAATTGAGCCATCACTATTATGAAATAGATTGTTCGATTCTGGTTTGTTGAAGCTTGAAACTTTAGCCGTAAAAATAGTACCGTTAAAATCATTGAATAGACACTCCGTTAACGATTTTGGATCATGAGCGCAGCAAGAGAGAGAGCAATCTTCTGAAGACAAAAAATCAACATTAAAATACCAATAAATTTCATCATTGTTATTAATTGGAAAATATGAAATTATTCTTCACCGTAATTAAACCCGAATCCGATTGATAATGCCAGCATGTGCCTAGTTGGCCCCCTATCCCATTCATAGTTTTCATCTTTGCTATCCAAAGTTAAAAGGTAAAAAGTATAGGATAATTTTGCGTAGAGATGAAAATTTTGTCCTATGTGATAGTTGTATTTCAATCCAGTACTTAATCCGAGATCAAAAAGTGTTTTAGCTCTTACAAATGTTTCACCGAAGTTACCAGATAGGAAATAGTTACCGAAGATTACTTCTTCTCCAAGCCTTAAGCTCAGACCAAAACCACTGAATAATCGACTTCCGCTTTTTCCGACCAATTGTCGTGAGTAGTTTCCTCTAACGTCTAAAAAATGTCTTTCAGAATAAGTGCCTTTCAACATTTCATCCAATGGTGTTCGATTAACAAAAGCGTGGTAATCGGACTGAAGGCCCCATAAATTCTTGTTATTAATTTTTCTCGAAAAATTCACTCCAAAAGAATTGAAAATTGTTAACGATTGATTTAAATACTTGGTTTGAAAGGTGGGCTCACCGTTTAAAAAATTATAAAAAGTTGTATTAAAGGAAAAACTATTTTTATCATGAATTTCTTTCGTTTGAGAGTAACTGACATCACTCAAAGTTACAACTATGAGTGATGCCAAAATATGTGCTCTCAATTTCATTATTCTCTAATAATTCGTTTTCTTACTTTATTTTTCATTCACTTTTTAAAATGAATTTTAAACGCTCTTGAAAATAAAAAACCATCCAAGCAGAAGCTTGAATGGTTTTTGGTGGCGTGAGGGAGATTTGAACTCCCGACCTCAGGGTTATGAATCCTGCGCTCTAACCAACTGAGCTACCACGCCATTTTTGATTAGGGCTGCAAATATAATTTATTTTTAAGAAAGGCATAATATTCAAATTGAAAAATTTTATCGGATTCTTTGAAGAATAGGGGAAATCGGTTTTATCTGCGACTATTCAGTATATTAGAAAAAACATTGTCATGAAAAAATCTGCTTTAATCCTGTTGATAATTTTAGGTTTAACCTCTTCATGTAAAAAAGAATGGGACGGAAATGGAGAAGAGGAGAAGAGCAAAATTACCGTGGACGGTTTTAAGCGAACCTACAGAGTTTATACACCAGAGAATTATGACCCTTCAAAATCGTATCCGCTAGTTTTTGTGCTACACGGAAGATTTGGAAATGGAAAAAATGTAGATAAATTCACCATTTTTGATCATGCTGCAGATGCTCATGAAATGATTGCCGTATATCCTGATGGCTATAAAAGATCTTGGGTTGATGACCGAAATCACGGTCCAGCTGCTGATAAAGGTGTAAACGACATTAATTTTTTCAATGCCTTGTTAGATCAGTTAATAGCAGATTATCCTGTTGATGAAAATAGGGTGTATTCTTGTGGAATGTCAAATGGAGGTTTCATGTCTATGGCCTTGGCTTGTCATATGTCGGATAGAATTGCAGCTGTTGCTGGTGTAACCGGAAATATGGCTCCCAACCCTGATTCTTATTGCTCTAGCGCCGCGCCTACAGGAGTTTTGTTAATTGGTGGCGTTGCGGATGAAACTTCACCTTATTATGGTGGATCGATTGCAGATGAAAGTGAAGCGCTCGGTTTTCCAGCTTCATTCGATTTCTGGGTGAATCAAAACAACTGCATTGATGCGGTTCAAGATTCTGTATGGGCCGATATGGTACCAGATGATGGTACATCTGTTATTACGCACTCTCACACTAATTGTGATTCTTCTGTTCAAACGGTATTATATGAAATCCAAGGAATGGGACACACCTGGCCAAGCGGAAACCGAGCGTTTAAAGAAAGAACAACTGGAAAGCAATCCTTAGAAATCAATGCATCAATGGTGATTGCAGAATTTCTATTGCAACATACACTTGACTAATCTTTAATGGTCTCCTCAACCCTTGATTTGTCTTGCTGACCTATCACTATTTCTAGGATTAACTTCCCTGAAATCTGTGATCCATAAGCTCCAATTCCTCCATCTCCAATCAGACCATTATTTAATGAAGGTGTTGTAAAATCCGCTATGTGATAATATTCTTTTCTACCCGAAAATCCGCATTCAACACCTACTGTGTATCGTTTAGCTTTTTTTGTTTCGTGAACAACACCAACCGAAGCATGAAACAGGCTCCACTTGCTCGCATCAACAGCTATTCGATTAAATAAAAAGTAAGGTCTGTTATTGTATAAAAAATCGGTTCTAATACCCAGATACAAATCCCACCGGGGTCCCATTTTTGTTTCAAATCCGAGACCAAAATTTGTCACTGTAGTGTCCTGTTCACCAAAGGCAAGAAAATTTTGCTGACCAAAGAAATTATATATCGTAGTGTCTGCTAAGGCCTGCGGATATGAATTCGGTTGCTGGTCTGGATTCCACATCAAATAATATTTTTTTCTAAAATAGGTTTCATGAGTGAAATGCAGCCATGAATTTTTACCAATTCTCCAGCTACAGCCAATGGCTAATGCAGCTGCTTCTTTGTGCACAACTTTTTGTTTTTCTGCTCTGTCAATAAATGTAATGTCTGTTCCAATCAGTTGATTCAATCCACGAATGGAATAATCTCGATAGACATTTGATTTGCCCAATATGTTGAAGGAGGGAGTAGTGAAAGCCGCTCCAAATTTGAAATTTTCTACATGTAAAGCCAAAGAAGGTTTAAAAACTCCCTTAACGTTCCAATAATTAAAATTGTTATTGGTAGATATGGAACTTACCGTGCCTGTTGAACCGTCAGTTGGTAATACTGACATTTCGTAACCATTCGAATATTTAACATCTCTATAAATTCCATAATGGGCGAATCCCACAGCAAACCCTTCAGTGATTTGATAGGATACACCAAAACCACCCCAATATTCACTTAAAGAATGAAAATAGTTATAGGATGCCACGAAAGTTTCTTCACCAGCTGTCGCTGATG
>JAUHXX010000040.1 GCA_030426825.1 Bacteroidia bacterium
GGTACTTCCAAATAAACTTCCAAAAATCATACTACCATACATCATGTCTACAGAAATATAAGATGAATCAAAAAGCATAAAACTCAGTTTAGATTTCAATGCTAGGGGCGCACCCAAATAGCTTGTCATTACACCCATTGACCAATTTTTCATTAACGGAATTTGAGCTTCTAATCCCACAGGCATTAACTTGACAAAAGCCTCTCCTCTTCTTAATGGATAAGCATTATCTGACTGAATGTATTTGGTGGTGATTCTACTTGCGTAATCTTTTTTTTCTTCAACCGGCGCAACTACCGAATCCTTTGGCTCTTCTTTTTTAACTTCTTCAACCGGATCTTTGGGTTCGTCAACTGTTTTGTCTTCAGTTTCTTTTTGGGCCTTCAAATAGTCAGCATGGGTCTGAATTTTTTTAATCGAACTTTTAGGAATATAAATTTTCCCGATTTCTTGGGTTCATCATCTTGCGAAAATCCTGTATTGACAAAAGCCAACATGGTGAAAAAAATCAATAATATTTTAGCCTTCATAAGTCAAATATTCTTTGTTTCAATTCAATATACGTGAACGAAAGTAAAATCGTGTGCAACATTAATGAATAATCTTTAATTTCCATGCTTACATTTGCAGTGAGATGCAGGAGAAAAAGAAAATAGCAATTATCGGATGTACAGGTTCAATAGGTACTCAAACCCTTGAAGTAATTGAACAAAACTTGGATAAGTTTGAGGTGATACTGATGTCGGCTCATAATAATGCTGATTTATTAATAGCTCAAGCATTGAAGTTCGTACCAAATACGGTTGTAGTGACGAATGAGGAGCATTATACAAAGGTAGAGGAGGTGTTGTGGCAAGAAGATATCAAAACTTTTGCAGGTGAAAAAGCGCTAGAGGATGCAGTGCAAATGGATGAAATTGATTTGGTGGTTGCGGGAATAGTAGGTTATGCTGGATTAATGCCCGTGATTAAAGCCATTGAGGCGGGTAAAAACATAGCTCTTGCCAATAAAGAAACCCTCGTTGTTGCTGGTGAAATAATCACAAAATTGGCTCAAGAAAAGGGTGTGAATATCTATCCTGTTGATTCTGAGCATTCCGCAATATTTCAGTGTCTTGCCGGTGAATGGGATAATAAAATTGAGAAAATTATTCTAACTGCTTCTGGTGGCCCATTTAGGGGATATTCAGCCGAGCAATTAAAATCTGTATCAAAAGAACAAGCGTTAAACCATCCCCAATGGCAAATGGGTGATAAAATCACCATAGATTCGGCTACAATGATGAACAAAGGCCTTGAAGTGATTGAGGCAAAATGGTTATTTGGTCTTCAGCCTGAACAGATTGAAGTAATTGTGCATCCAGAATCGATCATTCACTCTTTAATTCAATTTGAGGATGGGGCAATAAAAGCACAAATGGGCTTACCTGATATGAAATTGCCTATACAATATGCCTTATCTTATCCGAAAAGATATAAATCTAATTTCAAGCGATTTTCTTTTGCTGATTATTCGTCCCTTAACTTTGAAAAGGTGAATACGGATGTCTTCTCAAATCTCAAATTGGCATATGAATCCATTCGAATTGGCGGCAATTTACCGGCTGCTTTGAATGCTGCCAATGAAATAGCTGTGTCAAAATTTTTGGATGACAAGATTAAGTTTCATCAAATTGCCTTGATAAACGCAGCAGTTTTGGATAAAATCGACCGTATCCAACAACCTAGTTTAGAGGATTTGGTTTTGACAGACAAGAAATCTCGGGAGCTGGCTGATCAACTCTACTAATCTAATTGTTTGAAAGTAAGCGAATAAAAGTTATCTTTATTCAAATTTTTCCTATGAAAAAAACCTTACTCGCTCTTGTATTGTTATCCTCAATATCAATGCAAGCCCAAACAAAATGGTCAGAACATGCGGCTGCAGTTTTTTACGCCAATTGCACTGAATGCCATAATCCTAATGGGATAGCCCCAAATTCTTTAATGACTTATAATGATGCGGTTACTTATGCACCATTAATCGAGTCATATGTTCAGAACAACATTATGCCTCCTTGGACTGCAGATACTTCTTATCAGCATTATTCTCAAGAAAGAATTTTAACTCAAAATGAAAGAGATATTATTCTGAATTGGATTTCTGATGGAAATTTGGAAGGGGATCCTGCTCAGGCTCCACCACCGCCAGTTTATAACGGAGATCAAATTTTATCTGGTGTTCCAGATTTAGTAGTTACAGCTCCAAACTATATGAGTAAAGCAACGTCTACATCTGATGATTATGTTTGTTTTACGATTCCAACGGGATTATTAGCTAATAAAAAAGTAAGAGCTTTTGAAGTGATTCCTGGAAATCGTCAAACCGTGCACCATGCTTTAGTTTATCATGATGCAGCAGCTTCTACAACAACTGATAGTTCTGGTAATTGTGCAGGACCGGTATCTTCAGAATTAATGGGTGGATATACTCCTGGAGCAACACCAACTATTTTCCCAGCTACTGGTTCTTTCGCAACTGGGATGGTGTTAGACGCAGGTTCTAATATTGTTTTGGCAATGCATTATCCTGCAGGATCTTATGGAGAGTTTGATCAAACTTCAGTCAATTTCTACTTTTACGAAGAACCTGTAGCCAACTTCAGACCGGTTTCTTGTGATCCAATTGTTCAAGATTGGAGTTTTACAATTCCTGCAGATACTTTTGATTCAGTAGAAGTTGCGGCCGGGCCAATTCCAGCAAATTACACCATGTTGAGTGTTTTTCCTCACATGCATTTATTAGGTGATTATATAGAAACATATGGGGTGACAGGATCAAATGACACTATGAATTTTGCAAGAATTCCGCAATGGGATTTTGATTGGCAAGATTTCTATTGGTTTGAGTATATGCAAAAAATTCCGGCCGGAACAATGGTTCACGGAAAAGGAATTTACAACAATACCGTTACAAATTCGCACAATCCAAACACACCTCCAATTGATGTTTCTGCTGGCCTCAATACTTCAGATGAAATGTTCTTAGTCTATTTCCATTATATGCCTTATGAAAATGGAGATGAAAACATCAACGTAGATAGTTTAACAACTGAGTTTTTATCTACCGGTGAAATTCAAAAGGATGTTGGTTTTGTGACTGCTTATCCTAATCCATTTAATCAAACAGTTTCTATTGCATACAAGCTAGATCAATCAGCTTTTGTAACCCTTTATATCTATGATATGCAAGGTCGATTAACCAAAAAAGTGATTCGAGAACAACAGTCTGCCGGATTACATGAATTGAATTGGGATGGTACAGATGAACGAGGAGCTCTAGTGAGTAACGGCGTTTATTTTTATTCCATTAATGTTGGAGGAGATCAGCATTCTGGAAGGTTAATTAAAAGATAATTTGTTTTTAACAATAATAAAGGCCACTTGAAAATTCAAGTGGCCTTTTTTTATGATCGCATCTTTTGATGATTCAAAATTTGCTTTTATCGCCTCTTTTTTCCTGTGCCACCTCTGTTTTGACCTTTGTTACTTTTAACTTGCTTTTGATTGTTTGAATTTTTCTTGTTAGCACCATTTCCCTGCTTTTGATTGTTGGATTTGACATTACCGTTGCTTTTGTGGTGTCCATTGTTGTTTTTATGATGTCCATGTCCGTGTCCATTGTGATGGTTGTGACCTGCATGATGATTATGGTGATGATGCTTGTGTTTATGGATTCTTACACAAGTTCTTCTATTCGTTTTATAAAAACCGTGTGCTCGTCCACATCTTCTTACTTTCACAACATGAAAATGTGCTCTGTGGTGATGATGAAATCCGTGATAAGTTCTCCAACGATACGGTCTCCAAGGTTTCCAGTAATTCGGATGATGATTCCAACGCCAAGGTGATCTCCAACGCACATATCCAGGCGCGAATACAAATCTTACTCCTCTCCATCCCCACACATTAACAATTATGCCTTGTGGAATCATTAACCTTTCAGTTACAGCATCTGCCGTTTTTGGCTCAACAATATAATCTTCGCCATAAATTTCTTCGTCTCCAACTATTTGAATGGTCGCCTCATTATCGTCAGATTTTTCTAGCTCAATAACGGCCACATCTTGATCCTCGGTTTCGCTCATTGCTACGCGCAGTATGATCGCGTGCGCATCTCCCTCGCCTTCATCATAAACAGAAATGTAATCTACTTGATCGTCTTCATCCAAGTCTAGATTGTTGATTTTGTTATCCGGATCGTTGATGGTTTTTTCAAATGCTTCAACACTTTCAGCATCTTTAAACGCGTCAAGTACCGCATAGAGATCTAAATTGTCTCCAATAACGCCCAATGAATCTTCATTTTGAGCAATTGATGGCAAGCACCAGAAAAGCGCCCCAATAAATAGTGATGTAAATTTCATAGTCAAAAGTTTTCGTGCCGTTCGGCTTGTTCAACTCTTTGACTTGATAGGTTTAAAAAGGTTTAATTACTTGGGAATAAAACTTTTATACTCTATCAACTATGTAATTCCTAAATCGAGTTAAACGACTATGTTCACGATTTTTCCGGGAACGATAATTATTTTCTTCGGGTCTTTACCTTCTAACCATTTTTGAGATTGTTCATTGGCAAGAACTTCCTTTTGAATGTCGTCCTTTGATAAATTTGTAGGCAATTCAAGTAAAAATCTCATTTTACCATTAAATGAAACCGGGTATTTGTGGTTGGCCTCAATCAAATATTCAGGGTTGAAAGTTGGAAAAGAAGCATTGGTGATGCTTTCAGTTTCACCTAAACGTTCCCAAAGCTCTTCACAAATATGTGGAGCATAAGATGAAATAAGGATAATCAATTCTTTCAGTACTGATCGATTATTGCATTTTTGTTCTCCCAATTCATTAACAGCAATCATGAAGTTACAAACGGCCGTATTGAACGAAAAGCGGTCTAAATCATCTTTGATTTTTTTAATGGTTTTATGTAAAGTTTTTAAGGCTTTTTTGTCTGGCTCTCCATCTGAAACAGTGAAGTTGTTATTGTCATCATGGAACAAGCGCCATAGCTTTCTGAGGAAATTATGAACGCCGTTTATTCCTTTGGTATCCCAAGGCTTGGCTTGCTCTAATGGCCCTAGGAACATCTCATAACAGCGTAAAGTGTCTGCACCAAATTTTTCAACCAACTCATCTGGAGTTTGAACATTGAATTTTGATTTTGACATTTTTTCAACTTCGTTGCCACAGTGATACGTTCCATCATCACTCAAAATAAATTCAGCATCTGCGAATTCAGGCATCCAATTTTTGAAGGCCACTGTGTCCAATTTGTCATTATCAACTCGATTGATATCCACGTTCAATCGAGCCGTTTTATATTCTTTTCTTTTATCGAATGAAACGAATTTACCCGATTCTTTATCTCTATATACAAAGCTTGATCTGCCCAATATCATTCCTTGGTTGATCATCTTTTTAAAGGGCTCATTGAAATTAATGTATCCCATATCGTATAAGAACTTCGTCCAAAATCTTGAATAAAGAAGATGTCCGGTAGCATGCTCTGAACCGCCTATGTATAAATCAACTTGGTTCCAATAATCAGCTTTTTCTTTAGAAACAAAGGCCTGCTCGTTTTGAGGGTCCATATATCGCAGAAAATACCAAGATGATCCAGCCCAGCCCGGCATGGTATTAAATTCCATGCGTTCACCATTAAAATCCACATCCCAAGCTTCTTTTTTAGCTCTTGCTAAAGGTGGCTCGCCGTCTTCAGTTGGTAAATAAGCATCAACTTCAGGCAGAGTTACTGGAAGTTGTTCATCTGCCAAGGCATATGGGATATCATTTTTATAATAAATTGGGAAAGGCTCACCCCAGAATCGTTGACGCGAAAAAACAGCTTCACGCAGTCGATAATTGGTTTGTCCTTTACCAAAACCTCTTTGTTCAATTTCGTAAATGGCTAATTTTAATGCTTTTTTAACTGGCAAATCATTTAAGAAATCTGACTCACAGATCACTGCGTCTTTCTCAACGTAAGCCGCTTCAGAAATATCTTTATCCTTAAAAATGTTTTTGATCTCAATGCCAAAGTGATTCGCAAAGTCCCAATCTCTTTGATCGCCACACGGAACGGCCATTACAGCTCCTGTTCCATAACCCGCGAGCACATAATCAGCAATCCATATTTGTACTTTTTCTCCGGTAAATGGATGTATTGCAAAAGCTCCTGTGTTTTGTCCGGTAATATTTTTGACGTCAGCTTGGCGATCACGCTCTGTTTTTAAGCTGGCTTGTTTTTTATAGCTGGCAACCGCATCTTTATATGCTGGTGTTGTAATTTGATCAACCAAATCATGTTCTGGTGCAAGTACCATAAAAGAAACACCAAATATTGTATCAGGTCGGGTTGTAAACACTTCAATGCTTTCTTCGCTATCAGCTAATTTGAAATGAACTGAAGCTCCAACTGATTTACCTATCCAATTCCGTTGTTGTTCTTTGATAGAATCTGACCAATCAACCGTATCCAAATCGTTTATCAAACGTTCTGCATAAGCCGTAATGCGCATACTCCATTGGCGCATGAGTTTTTGTTCTACCGGATGTCCGCCTCTTTCTGAAACTCCATCTTTAATTTCATCATTGGCCAAAACTGTTCCGAGAGCTGGGCACCAGTTTACCCATGAATCTGCCAAAAAGGTTAGACGATAGTTCATGAGTATTTTTTGCTGTTCTTCTTGGCTAAAGGCAGCCCATTCATCAGCTGTAAATTCAACTGTGTTGTCATGAACCGCTTGTACGTTTTGACTACCAGATGTATTGAAGTGGTCAATCAGTGAATCTATCGATTCGGCCTTGTCAGCTTCTTTATTGTACCATGAATTGTACAATTGTTTAAAAATCCATTGTGTCCATTTATAGTAGGCAGGGTCTGAAGTTCTCACTTCTCTGTCCCAGTCAAAAGAAAAACCAATTTTATCTAGTTGTTCACGATAACGAGCAATATTTTCTTCGGTTGTAATAGCGGGATGTTGTCCTGTTTGAATAGCATACTGTTCAGCAGGTAAACCAAAAGAATCGTAGCCCATTGGATGCAATACATTGAATCCTTGTAATTTTTTATATCGAGCGTAGATGCAAGAAGCAATATAACCTAGAGGATGTCCTACGTGCAAACCTGCCCCAGAAGGGTATGGAAACATGGAAAGGCCGTAGTATTTTGGTTTGTCAGATTGATCTTGAGCGGCGAATGTTTTGTGTTCAGCCCAATATTTTTGCCATTTGGCCTCTATTTCTCTAAAATCGTATTCCATCTAAATTTGCTTGGATATAAAGCCGCAAATTTAGTAAAACCATCTAGTAAAAAGAGAAAGTAGACCTAGTTTTCAGGATAGCCTTGTTCGATCCAGCATTTCATGGTCTGGATTTCTTCGGTTGTTAAAGAATCAATACCCCATGTGTTGGGAATTTCAGGCATTGTTTTTTCTGTAAATACTTCGTTTTGCCAGGTACCTGAATTGATATAAGATTTAATGGGCGCGTAATCGTCAATCCATGCGTCATGACAACCAGTTCCTGGACCAGCCTGTGTTTTACAAGAATTTTCGATTATTGGACGTATGTCCATAGTGTACGAAATATCAACAGAACAATCTGCCAATGATTGCGTTTTGTCTTTCAAACATGAACTTGAAAGCAACGCAAGGCTTAATATGAGAAAGAAGTTTTTCATAAAAATGCCCGAATTGAAAATCAATTCGGGCATTTAAGATTATTTATTTGCTGCGTATCTTTTAGATACTTCATCCCAGTTAATTACATTGAAAAATGCATTAACGTAATCTGGACGTCTGTTTTGATACTTCAAATAGTAAGCGTGCTCCCAAACATCCAATCCTAAAATTGGTGTTCCACCGCAACCAATTCCATTCATTAATGGGTTATCTTGGTTTGGTGTAGAACAAACTTCAACTTTTCCTCCTGCATGTACGCAAAGCCAAGCCCATCCTGACCCAAATCTTGTTCCAGCTGCAGTTGAAAATGCAGATTTAAATTCATCAAAAGATCCAAATGCCGCATTGATTGCATCTGCTAATTCTCCTGACGGTTGACCACCACCGTTAGGTGACATCACTTCCCAGAATAAGCAGTGGTTATAATATCCACCACCATTATTTCTAACAGCAGCATTGTCTGTGCAATTCGCTAAAATATCTTCAATAGATTTTCCAGCTAAGTCAGTGCCTTCAATAGCAGCGTTTAATTTTGATGTATACCCATTGTGGTGTTTACCATGATGAATTTCCATGGTTTGTTTGTCAATATGTGGTTCTAATGCATCATGTGCATAAGGTAAATTTGGTAGTTCAAATGCCATTTTAAATTTTTTAGATTAATTAATGAATCCCTTCTCTCAAAATTAATAAGTTTCTTCACAATAGACAGAAAAAGATTGGCCTTTTTTTAGGACTCAAATATTCTTATTTTTGAGAAACCTAATTTGTAAAAAATGAAAAGAGTATTTTATTTAGTTGGAGTTCTTGCCTTAACGTTGACTTTCCAATCTTGTGGAGGAGATGAGGCTACCGAAGAATCTTCTGAATCTACAACGGAGTCAACAGAAACAGAGACTGAATCATCTTCAAATAACTCATTAAACAGTTTAATTAATAGTGCTGTCAATGAGGTGAATGATGAAATTCAGCATCAAGTTTCTGATCCAAACTCAGAATTATTAGAGGCGGTTGACACAATTAAAGATGTTATAACGGACAAAGTTGTTGAACCAATGACTGATGCTGTTAACGAAAAATTAAAATAAACCAGCATTTTTCTTTGTAGAAACCTTGATTTCTACTAACGTTTGTGGGTGAATAACCTCTGTAACCAGAGGCCCACATGAGCGATATATTGCCATAACTTTACAGAGTATGCGTAAAACGCTCAAAATATTGAGGAAAATTCTCTTCTGGATTTTTTTTGTAGGTCTCTTTATCACCACAGTGATAACGATTCTTTTGACTGTTTACGAAGATGATATTAAGCAGTTTGCCATTGATGAATTGAATAATCATTTGAAAACGAAAGTGGATGTTGAGGATATAGAACTATCCATATTTCATGATTTTCCTTATGCTTCAATTGAGTTCCAGGATGTTTTTATTCCGGATGCTTTTCCAGATGCAATATCTAGTGATACTCTGTTTTTTGCTGAGAGTATGTTTCTAAATTTTAATGTTTGGGACATCTACTCCGGTAATTATAAAGTGAAAAGGGTAAGTGTTCATCAAGGATCACTTCAAATGAAAATTGATCATGAAGGGAATAACAATTATGATATTTTAGAGGAGAAATCTGATTCGATTGAGCAGGATAAAAAATTCAACTTTTTACTAGAACTGTTGGAGTTAGAAGGAATGCACTATAGCTATTCGAACTTTGCCTCTCAACAATTTTACGATTTCAATATTGAAACTGGATTGTTACAAGGAAATTTTTCGGAAGATGATTATCAACTCTCGGCTGAAGCTGATTTGAGGATTAATCAATTAAAAAGTAATTCTTTCTCTTTAATAAACAACAAGGATGCAAACCTTGAGTTGGAATTAGACGTCTCGGCTCTTGCCAAATCTTACACATTTAATAAAGGGGACCTCACCGTTGAGAAAATGCCTTTTCAAATTACCGGATTCATAGATTCAACTGAAATGGATTTTGAAATCAAGGGAAAAGAAATCCAAATAAAAGACTTGGCAAATGGACTGTTAGAAGAATCTATGGCTGAAGTGAAAAGTTATGAAAGCGAAGGGGTATTGGATTTTTCAGCAAAAATTACTGGACCGAGGTCTTCAACTGAAATGCCTGATGTCACAGCAAATTTTCAAATCAATGATGGAGCAATCATTGAACCTAAAAACCAACTTTCAATTAACGAAATTAATTTATCAGGTAACTATCAGAATGCACAGAAAGACAGAAAAGAAAAGCTCAGCTTTGACAAGTTTGATTTAAAATTATTGCAAAGCTATTTTGAAGGCGAAGCTACTGTCGAGGATTTCGCTCAGCCGATTCTTGATACCAAGATGAAAGGCGACCTGAACTTAGAGCGGTTCCAGCAATTTTTCAGTTTTAAAAATATAGAAAAATTGACTGGAAATTTAAACTTCAATTTTAACGGCAGTATTCAGTTTTTTGATCCCGAGTTTAGAAAGGAAAAATTTAGGGTACTTAAATCGAATGGACGATTTAATTTGGACAAAGTCGTTTTCAAAGCAATTGATAATGATATTTATTATCAGAATATTTCTGGAGATATTCTTTTGAAAGATAAAGATGCTGCCGCGCAAGATTTAACAATAAAAACCAGTCAATCTGATATTTTGTTGAATGGAGCGTTAAAGAATTTTGTGCCATTTATTGAAGGAACAGGAAGTTTAGGCCTTATTGCAAGTGTCGAAGCGAACAAAATTGTACTTGACGAATTTCTTGGAGAGCCCAATAAAAGTAAATCTGGTCCTTTACAGATGTTTGTGTTACCAGCAAATTTAAATCTCAATATCGACCTTCAACTAGGGGCCTTACAATGGGAACATCATCAATTCAAAGACATCAAATCGAAAGTGCTGATGGCGAATAGAAAGATTAACTTAAGCAGCTTATCGTTTAAAATGCTAGAGGGTAGTGCCTACGGAAATTTATCATTGAATAATTTATTGGCAAATGGAAACGTGATTGATGGCAACTTGAAATATAAAAACATCAATGTCAAAAGCCTGTTTGCGGAGTGGGACAACTTTGATCAGAAGAGTATAACTGACCAACACATTTCAGGTAAGTCATCCGGTTCTATAGAGTTTTTATTAGGGTTCAACCCTTACTTTTCAATCATTGAAGAAAAGTTGTTTGCCAACTGCGATATCAACATATCTAATGGAGAGTTGAATGATCTTGAAGCCATGAAGTCAATCACTGACTATATGCGCTCGAATAAGGCCTTAAAATTAATGTTGAATAAACATATCGATAGATTTGAGGATAAATTATTGCATTTAAAGTTCTCTGATATAGACAATAAACTGACGATAAAAGATCGCAGATTAAATATTCCTAAGATGAAAATTGTAACCAATGCCTTAGATGTTGAGCTGTTTGGATGGCATGATTTTGATAATCAAATTGAATATCACTTCAGTTTTAGGTTCAGAGAATTAAAAACAAAAGCAGAGGAAACGGAATTCGGAATAATTGAAGATGACGGTCTTGGAATGGTTATTTATTTAACCATGTTTGGCGATTTGTATGACCCTAGTTTTTCTTTAGACAAAGATGAGAGACGAGCGAATTTAAAAGAAGATTTGGCGAAAGAGAAGCAAGATTTAAAATCGGTGCTGAAAACAGAATTGGGCTTGTTCAAAAAAGATTCAACGGTTCAAAAAATAGAACAGCAGAATAAAAAAGAGGTGGAATTTATTTACTTTGAAGAAGATAATAATGAGGAGATTGATAGCACGGAATACAAGGAAAAGAATAAGAAGCGTACTTTCAAAGTAATTGAAAAGTGGAAACAGGAGCAAGAGGCGAATAAAAGCAAGATAGATGTGGAGAAGGACGACCAGTAATAAAGTCTTAAAAGATACGTTTAGCAGCTAAGCATATGAATCTTTATCATAAGAAACAACGTTGGAAAATTGCCTTACTCGGAATTGCGATTCTGTTAGTAGGTGTTTCTTTATGGTTTTCATTCAACATTGTTAGCAAGGTACAAGACAGGGAAGTTCATAGAATTGAACAATGGGCGGATGCTGTTGAGAGAAAATCTGAACTTGTTAAGCTAACCAATAATGCATTTGCTGAATTGAGTTCGGCTCTCGAGAAGTTAAAAGAGCGTGATCGACAAAAGGTTGAAATGTGGTCAATGGCCATTGAGGAAATTAATAAGCCCCTTCAAGATTACTCATTTGTCGTTAAAATTCTTCGTGAGAATAACGCTATCCCTATAATTATTACCGATCTGAATGAAGATATTGTATCAAGTCACAATATCGGAAACATTGATTCAATCATTGATAATAATATCCAAGCTGAGTTCGCTGAAATGGATAATTCAAGTAAAGATTCCATCTTCAAAAAGGTAAAAAATGACAGTTTGAAGTCGTACATTGATTTTTGGAGAAAGGCGCATCCACCATTGGAAATTGATCTTTATTATGGCGAGAAACAAAAGGTATTTTATTTTGATTCTATTTACTTCAAAACACAGAAGTTAATTGCCTTAGAATTCAGCAGAGATTCACTAATATCTTCCTTTACAGATGAGTTGGTAGCGAATGAATATTTGGTTCCAGTGCTATTCATTGATTCTGATTCGAGAGATGTTTTAGCCACCAATATTCCTGAGTATGATTCAACAAACGCTACTTCTTTGGTTCAAAGGTTAAAAGAAAATGGGGATTCAATTTTAGTTGAATTAGATGGACAAAGTACAGGAGTCATTTATTACGAACATTCTGAAGAAGTCACTCAAATGAAACTGTTCCCAATAGTTCAATTTGTCATTATTGGCCTCTTTATTCTGATTGCATATATCGCATTTTCTACTTTCAGAAAAGCTGAGCAGGACCAAGTTTGGGCTGGGATGGCAAAGGAGACTGCTCATCAGTTGGGAACGCCAATTTCGTCTTTAATGGCTTGGAATCAATTGCTTGAATCTAAGGGAGTTGATGAGAGTATAACGGTTGAAATTAACAAGGATATAGATCGATTAAATACCGTCACCAATCGATTTTCTAAAATAGGTTCTCAAGCGGTTCTTGAATCATCAGATATCGTCAAAATCATTCAAAATGCAAGCGATTATCTAAAGACTCGCATCTCCAATAAAATTGAATTAGAGTTTATCTCTAGTAAAGATTCAATCATGATTCCAGCTAACAGCTCTTTGATAGAATGGGTGATTGAAAACATTACAAAGAATGCCGTGGATTCTATGGAAGGCCGCGGCAGAATAGAAATCAGGATAGAACAGAAAGAGGATGAGGTGTTTATTGATATTGAGGACAACGGAAAGGGAGTTCCAGCAGGAAAACTAAAATCTGTATTTCAACCTGGATTCACTACCAAAAAGCGTGGCTGGGGCTTAGGACTGTCTTTGGTGAAACGAATTATTGAAGAGTTTCATAAAGGCAAAGTTTATGTCTTACAGTCAGAAGTCGGAAAAGGGACCACCTTTAGAATTCAATTACCTGTTTAAGCTTTTTCTTGGCAAAGTTCAACTAAAACACTATTGGTTGACTTAGGATGTAGAAATGCAATTCTTTTATTATCAGCACCATCTTTAGGACTTTGATGTATCAATTGAAAACCTTCTTTAGATAAGCGGTCAATTTCAAAATCAATATCCACCACTTCAAAAGCAAGATGGTGAATTCCTTCGCCTTTTTTTGCAATGAACTTTGCAATTGCGCTATCCTCATTTGAAGCCTCCAGTAACTCGATTTTTGACTCACCCAATTTGAAAAAGGAAGTTTTAACTCCTTCAGAGGCAACTTCTTCCATTTTATAATGAGGTGAATTGAATAAGATTTCAAACAATTTGTTTGAGGCTTCAATGTCCTTTACGGCGATTCCGATATGTTCTAATTTCATAAGTCAAACTTACACATTATTGAAAAAAAAAGCCCGCTTTGAAGATCAAAACAGGCTTTAAATATTATTCAACGAAACAATTACGTCTTAATGAATTTCTCGTTTTTATTATCGTAGTTGATGTAATATGCCCCCTTCTTGAGGTTTTCGCAATTTACTTCAGATCCAACTCCTTTTTTAACAATATTACCGTATGCATCATAGATTTCATACTTGGTTTCAATAGGTGCTCCTCCTGCCGTGAAATTAATTTCTTTTTTCACTTTTTTCGGATTCAATTCAGGTTCTTTGATTGAAGGGTTTGAAAAAGTAACTGCTTGAGAAGGTTTCTTTTTTCCAGTGTGGTCAGTTTGTACGACTCTCACTTTATTTTCGCCTGAGTGAGGTGAAACTTGAAAAGTGTAACTGTTCTCTGAAGCAGTTCCTACCCCGTCAACTTCTCCTACAGAAACCCATTTATTCCATCTGTATTGTTCAACTACATAAGGTAGTTTTCCAGATTCACCAGTCGTTGTCCAAGAAAGAGAACCATCAGGTGAACATGAAATATCTCCAACTACATATGTACTTTTTGGTAATAATACTTCTGGATTTAAGATTTTCGGTTTACAACCAATACCGTGCTCTAAAACAATAAATACTGGATCTCCAATATTTACGCTAAACTCTGCAAAGTTTATTTCAAAGGCACTTGATTGAATTCCATCCGAAATCGGATCTCCATTTACAGTGGCTTTTGTCACACAAAAACCAAATCCATCCTCATCCTCAGGATTTTGAACGTAGAGATTTTTTCCTTGATAATGCCCTTCAATAGACAAATCAGCATATGAAGCATATGTGCCGCCTAGAAAGATCGTTACCAGTAAAATAGTGTTTTTCAACATAATAGCTAATATAAAAACGCTTTACTTCTTTTATAAGTAAGTGCAATATTAAAACTTCCAAAAGAGATAAACAAGCTAAAACCTATTTTTTTCTGTTGGTCAAAGGTTTAGTCAAAGATAATATCCTTTAGAACTTCTCCTACTTAATAAATTTAATTTATATTTGGATTTAGATAATTAAGAGCTATTTGAATTTTCAACACTTGAGTATGAATATATTAAAGAAGATAAGTTTAATTCCAGTTGCGGCACTTTTGTTTGCTTGCGGTGGCGATTCTGAAAATACGACTAATGAGACCGGAGAAGAGTCAATTTACGGTGGTGTATTCTCAATGCCAGTGGGTAGTTATTTCAACTGTATTAGACCAATTGAGGTACAAAAGCTAGAAACTGCACAAGTATATGATCAAGTTCTTGATGGTCTTGTAAAATTTAATCCTAAAACTCTAGAAGTTGAGCCTGCTCTTGCTTCTGAATGGACAATCTCTGAGGATGGAAAAACTTACGTGTTTACACTTAGGGATGACGTATATTTTCACGATAATGCATGTTTCGCAGACGGAAAAGGAAGAAAGTTAGAGGGCTCTGATGTTGTTTATTCTTTTGAGAACATCTATACGAAAGAAGCTACGAATCGTGCCTATACCAATTTCACAAATACCGTGGTTGGAGGAGAAGAGTTTTACAATGGAACGGCTACTGAAATTTCAGGAATTTCTGTTGACGGAAATAAAGTAACTATTCAAATCCTTGAACCGAGCTCAGTATTTATTCAAAAGTTGGCTACTGTTTTTGCAACAATAGTTCCTTATGAGTCTTTTGAAACTGGTGAATATGTTCCTGTTGGAACAGGACCTTTTGCGTACGATAAAAGCTCTAATTCTGAATTGGTTAAATTATACAAAAACCCGAATTATTACGGTAAAGACGCTGAAGGAAACCAATTACCTTACTTAGATTCAGTTCAATTCAAATATTACGAGAATTCGGATGATCAAATGGATTTATTCTGGGAAGGTGGTTTATCTTATATCCCTAACGTTCCAATTACAAGTATTTCTGAAGTACTAGAAGAAAGAATTGAAGATTTCGAGAGTAATCCACCGAAATATATGTTGGTTTCGCAACCACAATTGTCTACTACTTATCTTGAGTTCAACATGCAAACGCCTGTTTTGAAAAATAAAAAAGTAAGACAAGCCATCAATATGGCTGTAAATAGAAAGAAATTGGTCGAAAAAATCATGAAAAATCAAGCCTATGAAATTGGTAAGTTCGGAATCACACCTCCGCTTCCAAAAGTATTTGCTGATTATGATTTTGAAGGAATTGAAGATGTCGCTTATTCTTACAATCCGGAAGAAGCAAAGAAATTGTTGGCTGAAGCGGGATATCCAGGTGGTAAAAACTTCCCATCACTTTCTATGCAATTTAGATTAGGAAACGATCACTACTTAGTAGCATCTGAAATTCAAAATCAATTAAGATCTGTATTGAATATCAATATTGAAATTGAAGGTGTTGAGTTCAATCAATTAATTGAAAACCAAGCAATGGGTAAAGCGGATATCTTTAGATCTACCTGGTTTGGTGATTTCCCTAACCCTGAAACATTCTTAGTAAACGCTTACGGTAAAATCGTTCCAGATAGTAAAGATCTGCCTTCATACATGAACAGTTCAAGATATGTTAATCCTGCTTTTGATGAAGCGTTTGAAAGAGGAGCACAGTCAGGAAATCAAGCTGAAGGTTATGCAGCATTTGCAGAAGCTGAAAAAATCTTAATGGAAGATGCGGCTTTCATCATGTTATGGTATGGTGAAGACATGATGTTACTACAATCGAATGTAAGAGATTTAGAAACGAACGGTATCAGATTTTTAGATTTAAGATCGGTTTATTTCAAGACGCGAACTGCTGAAGAAAAAGACAAGAATAAAGCTGAAAGCTAAACCACTGACATCTTTTCATGGCCGGAATTTATTTGCACATTCCTTTTTGCAAAAAGAAGTGCCATTATTGTGATTTTCATTTCTCAACCAATTTATCCAGTGTCCAAAATATGGTGGACGCCATATGTCGTGAAGCAACGTTAAGAAAACATGAGTTGCATTCTGACTTAATTGAAACGATTTATTTCGGTGGCGGAACGCCATCTGTGCTTTCAGAAATTCAACTCAACCAATTGCTCAATTGTTTGAGAGACAATTTTCAAATTATTGAAACCCCTGAAGTTACTTTCGAAGCCAATCCCGAAAACCTAACAAAGGCTTATCTATCCAGCTTAAATTCTGCAGGAATAAATCGGTTAAGTATCGGGTTACAATCCTTTGATGATGAAGTGTTGAAAACAATGAATCGTGCACACAATGCTGAGGACTCTTTAAACTGTGTTCAACTGGCGGTTGAAATGGGATTTAAATCTATATCTATTGATTTAATTTATGGTATCCCTGATAGAGATTTAGGATATTGGAAAACCCAGGTAGAGTGCGCACTGAATCTTGGAGCCAATCACATATCTGCCTATTGTCTCACAATTGAAGAAAATACGGTTTTTGCTCATTTAGAAAATAAAGGAGATTTAAAAATTCCGGAAGATGACGAAAGCTTACAACAGTTTCAATACTTGGTCAACGAACTTGCCGCACATGATTTTGAGCAGTACGAAATCTCTAATTTTGCATTGCCCGGTGGTATATCCAAACATAATTCGTCCTATTGGTTGGGTAAAAAATATGTGGGATTAGGACCTTCGGCTCATTCTTTTAATGGATCTGAAAGATCTTGGAACATAAGGAATAATCCACAATACATTAGACAAATAAATGACAATGAACTGCCTTCAGAAAAAGAAGCTCTAAGTTCTGAAGATAGATTTAACGATTACGTTTTAACGAGATTAAGAACAAAGTGGGGACTTGAAATGAGTGTTTTAGAAAACATGATGAAGTCCTTAGAGCATCCCACCTTTGAACAAGAACTAAATACCCATTTAAGCAATAACAATCTAAAAAGAAATGAAGGGCACATTTTCTTGACGGACAAGGGAAAGTTCATTGCTGATAGAATCGCCTCAGATCTTTTCGTTTAAAAGCTTAATTTTGCGCAAAAGAAATCAACAATGGCAGAAGAGTTACAAATTGCAGCAGGTTCGCGAAAAGAGGTTTATCAATCTCTTATTCCGCAACTGAAAGCATTGATAGAAGGTGAAGATGATTTCATTGCAAACTGTGCCAATATAGCAGCAGCATTAAGACAGAGTTTTAATTTTTGGTGGGTAGGATTTTATTTCGTTAAAAATCAGGAGGAACTTGTCTTGGGACCTTTTCAGGGAGATATTGCTTGCACAAGAATAAAAATTGGTAAAGGTGTTTGCGGCACAACTTGGGAGAAAAATGAGACGATCATTGTGGATGATGTTGAAACTTTTCCAGGTCATATTGCTTGTAGCTCGGCATCAAAATCTGAAATAGTTGTACCAATTGTTAAAGAGGGTGTTGTAATAGGTGTATTGGACGTAGACTCTGATAAACTTGCCGATTTTAACGAAGTGGACAAAATATATCTGGAGCAAGTAGCGTTAATCATTGCCGATTCTATCCGTTCTTAATGCACAAAATTGCAATCATATCTGGGCTTATATTTTTAATGGCCTGTGCTCAAATTCCACCTTTAACTGGAGGACCTAAAGATACGACTGCGCCTATAATTGATTCGGCTAAAACCTATCCTTATAACGGTCAAATTAATTACCAGCACAAAATCATTCAATTAAAATTCAATGAGTA
>JAUHXX010000041.1 GCA_030426825.1 Bacteroidia bacterium
GTTAATAAAATTAAGAGTTTAAATTCCTAGTCTTTTCAATACATATTTTTCAATGCTCGTATAGAATTGAGCCGGCGTCATGGTGCGCCAACCAAAGTCTGCAAGCTCTCCTCCAAGTACAAAATATTGGTCCAATCCTCCTGATTTCATTTCATCTAAAACATGCTCTCTTAGATTCAACATGGCTATCCAGCCACCTTCATCATCCAATTCATCAAACCATTCTTCGTAATACTCATCTCCATCTTCATGAAAGTTTAGTAAGTTCTCAGCAATTAAAATGAATTTAGTGATACCAGCTTCCATTAATACTTCGGCAATATCCCTTTTGAAAATCATGATGTCATTCTGAACGGCATCATTCCATTCTCCTAGTAATTCTATCACACAATACTGTTCATTATAATCTGCGAACAGAATTTTTATAAATAGAGTTGGAGAGCCTATGTTATCCCATTGGGGATGAATGAGGTAATTGTAAATAGAGTCAGTGAATTCAAACTCACTGTATATTCTTTCATAGAAAGGGCTTTGGATATCTTCAGATGCAATATAAAATCCTCTCCAGTTGTAATATGGCTCAATCATGTGCACGGCGCAAAGATAATTTGCTTTTCGGTCTGCGCAAAGAAATTTAATTAACTTTGTTTTGATCAAAAAAACAATTCAATTAAGAGATGAAAAATTTCGGTAAAATACTCGTAGTAAGTGCCTTGTCAATAGTGTTGATAGGTTGTGGTTCAGGAAGAACAAGAGAGCAGAAAGTATCTGCCATGATGAATAAAATAGATTCACCATTTTTTGTAGCAAATACGAATTTGCAAAACTTGATGGATAAGTCGGAAGTGATGAAGGAAGGAACTATTCCTTTTACTTATTATCAAGTATTGACTTTCTTTCTCGCGGTTGAATTAACCGGAATTGATTATTCAACAGATGTGCAGTTGATCGTTGGTGAAGGAGAATCTTTTGTGCCTAATTTTTACGGAATTTTTAAAGTAGAGAATGAAGAGCTGTTTAAAGAATTATTAGAAACAGAGGCAAATGCAGACATCAAAGAAAAAGATGGAATGCAATATGTGATTAAAGATAAAGAACAGTACTGTTTAGTTTGGGATAAAGAATTTGCAATAATCTCAAGTATTCCAATGGATTTTGCTGCAATGATCAGCGGAAACGGTGGTAAGCAAGGTCAAAAAATGATTGACAGAAATATCGAAGTGATAAAAGCTGCTGAAGATGGCGAAGTAGATGATGATTGGGTAGATTTTTTAACTAACGAATCAGATATTTCATTGCATTATGACGGAGAAGGATTCTATAGTTACATGGAAACTATGGCTATGGATGATAAAGAGGATATGGAGAAAATGAAAGAGATGTATGAAGGGATGGGCTACGATATGTTTATCAATTTCGATAAAGGAGCGGTGAATATGGAGTTGGTGGCTGACTTATCTGATGGATTGATAGAAAAATTGAACTTCATTGGGAAAGATGGAGTAGATGCTAAACTGCTGAATTATGGTAAATCAGAGAACCCTTTAATGAGCGGTACTTATAAAGTTCAAATAGGTGGGTTGATGGATTATTTTGAAGATTTGTCGAAAGATGATTATGAAAAAATGATTGAAGAAGTTGCTGAAATTGGGCTACAAATGGAAGATATCGAAGAGGCTCTAAGCGGAGATATGGTTTATATGGTAGATGATATTAGCGAAAAGACAGAGGAAATTGATTTCGGTTATGATGCACCTATAAAAGTTGATAGATCAGAACCAAACTTTGCTTTTGTATTAGGGGTTTCTGATATGGATTATATTCAAAACACCTTCCAAGAAATGTTGGCGGGAGCAGCTGAAGGATCATCTGAAGAAATGCAAGATTTTCAAAAAGATTTAGAAAAGATAGAAATGCTACCAAATGGCTTAATGAAAATGGGAGATGCTTTAGTTTTTATGGGGGCTGACTTTATTTTTGCTTCTAATGATTCTACATGGGCGAATATGGTTGCTGCTGGTACATCAGTGAAAATTAACAACCCTGACGGTGTCCTAAACGAAAAGCCGTTTGGAATGTATGCTAATTTTGAGAGATTATTAGGTTTAGAATCAATGAAAGATGGAGAAGATTATATTAAAATGTTAGAGTCTTTCAGTGCTTCAGCTAATCTTTCTGGTGGAAACATCAGTATTAAATTGACTGATGCGTCTCAAAATTCTTTGAAAGTTTTAACACAAACAATAGGTTCTGTATTAGCTGAGTTTGAAAAAGAATCTAACCCTTCTATGGAACAAGAGCTTGAAGAAGCTGTAATTGAAACCGAAGATGCCTTCAATAAATTAAATGACGAAGATTTAAAAGAAATTGAAGACGCAGTAAATGATGCGTTTGACGATTTGAATGAATAGAGAAATTAATTAACAAAAAAAATCCGTCTCGGCTTAGCTGAGACGGATTTTTTTTATGAAAAAAACACCCAAATTTTCCTACGATTTGGGCTTACCCACTATGAAATTTTTATTTGTTTAATGATCTCTTTATCCATTGCCTTTTTGTTTTTAGGAATGTGAATCATTAATATGCCGTCTTGATATTTAGCGGAAATTTTGTTCTCTTCTATATCTTCTGCAAGTGTAAAAACTCTTCTGAACGATCTTTTAGAATACTCTCTGTGCGAATAGTTTGACTTGTTTTCTTCTTGTTCTTTCGTTTTTTCGGCAGAAATAGTCAGTTCAGAATTTTGAAGTTCAATTTTGAAATCCGATTTCGTCCATCCAGGAACAGAAAGGTGGATTTCGTATGAATCTTCATTTTTTACAATGTTCGCTTTTGGTAAATGATAATTCATTTTGTTAGAGAAGGTCAATCCTTTTTCAGGGAATCCAACAATCTCGTTAAATAAGTCTTCAAATCCATTTGATAAACCAATAGGTTCTTTTTTTAATTTTTGTAGTAACATAATTCTATTTTTTGTGCTCCTTTGAGCGGTTATTAATTTTTTTGATTTCTGGTTTTTCTAGGTCAAATTGAATACCAAATCGATTTTTGAGCAGAAACCATGTCAATACGTCAGTTTTAAATTAAATTGAATGTCATTTTGTCGGGTATCGAGAATTGGACCTGAAAAACAGGCAGATTTTCTATTTAATCCTAATTTTTTTGAAAAGTGGTGTAAAAAATAGGGGGTATGTTGATAAAAAAGTATGGTTTTTATAAAACTACCCCCTAAATATTCAATATCTTTGCTGAAATTTTTAAAAAACAGTACGAAATGTCTAAATCTAGAACAAAAGCATTTGATGAAGTGTTGACAAGAGAGCCTCAACATATGGAAACACCAGAAAGGAGAGTTTCTGAATATTTTGGTGAAAACACTTTTCATTTAGATAAAATGAGAGAGTGTCTAACTGATGAGGCCTACAAAATAGTGAAGTCAGCTGTTCAGAACGGAACTGCGGTAGACAGAACGCATGCGGATCAAATTGCTACGGCAATGAAAGATTGGGCAATTTCAAAAGGTGCAACTCATTATACGCACTGGTTCCAGCCGTTAACAGGTGCTACTGCTGAAAAGCATGATGGTTTCTTTAAGCCAATCGGACCGGGAAAGGCAATTGAAAGGTTTGAAGGTGATTTGTTAGTGCAACAAGAGCCAGATGCATCATCTTTTCCTAACGGAGGAATAAGAAATACATTTGAAGCAAGAGGTTATACAGCTTGGGATCCTACATCTCCAGCATTTGTTATCGGTAAAACCTTGTGTATTCCGACTGTTTTTATTGCCTACACTGGAGAGGCGCTGGATTATAAAATGCCTTTGTTGAAAGCCTTAGACCGAGTAGAGTCTGTGGCGAAAGAGGTGTGCCAATATTTTGACAAGAATGTTTCTAAAGTTGGAGCTACTTTAGGTTGGGAGCAAGAGTATTTCTTAGTGGATACCGCTTTATATAATGCGCGTCCAGATTTAGTAATGACAGGTAGAGCGTTGTTTGGTCATTCTCCTGCAAAAGGTCAGCAGTTAGACGATCATTATTTCGGATCTATTCCTGAAAGGGCTACAGCTTTTATGAGAGAGTTTGAATACGAATCTCATTTGTTAGGAATACCAGTTACGACAAGACATAACGAGGTTGCGCCGAATCAATTCGAGTGTGCCCCAATGTTTGAAGAAGTGAATATCGCGAACGATCACAACTTATTGTTGATGGATTTGATGGAGAAAGTTGCTCGTAAACACAATTTTAGAGTGTTATTACACGAAAAACCTTTTGCAGGAATCAATGGTTCAGGAAAACACAATAACTGGTCTTTGGCTACCAATACAGGTGTTAACTTATTGCAACCAGGTAAAAATCCGAAATCGAATATGCAGTTCTTGACTTTCTTCGTAAATACGATTAAAGCTATTCATGATAATGCAGATTTGTTGAGGGCATCAATCGCTTCTGCTTCTAACGATCATAGGTTAGGTGCAAACGAGGCGCCACCGGCTATTATTTCAGTATTTATTGGTTCGCAATTATCTAAAATGCTAGATGATTTAGAAAAGAGCATTAAAGCTGGGAAAATGACTCCTGAAGCAAAAACTGAATTGAAATTGAGTATCGGAAAAATCCCTCAACTATTATTAGATAATACAGATAGAAATAGAACTTCTCCATTCGCATTTACTGGAAATAAGTTTGAGTTCAGAGCAGTAGGGTCTACGGCAAACTGTGCGCATGCTATGACTGTATTGAATACAATTGTAGCAAATCAGTTGCAAGAGTTTAAATCAAATGTAGATGCTCAAATCGCACAAGGTGAAAAGAAAGATGAAGCGATTCTTAGAGAATTACAAGTGTTGATAAAAGAATCCAAGAAAATCCGTTTTGAAGGAAATGGTTATGGAGATGAGTGGGTAAAAGAAGCGAAGAAAAGAGGATTGTCTAATTTGAAGGATACCCCACGTGCCCTTGACGTATGGAGTAAAAAAGAGACGAAAGCATTGTTCCAAAAATTGGATATTCTTTCAGATGTTGAGTTGGAGGCGAGACATGAAATTGAGTTGGAAAATTATATTCTTAAGATTCAAATTGAATCACGTGTAATGGGCGATTTAGCTAAAAACCATTTAATGCCAGCTGCACTTGAATACCAAAACGTTTTAATTAGAAATGTTGAAGGTTTAATGAATGTTTTAGGAGCAAAAGAAGGTAAAGAGGCGGCAAGAACTCAAATCAATTTCATCAAATCAATCTCTAAGCATGTTAATGCTATGAATGATAAAGTAAATTTGATGATTGAAGAGCGCAAGAAAGCAAATGTTATGGAGGATTCCAGAAAGAAAGCTTATGCGTATTGTGATAATATCAAATCTATGTTTGATGACATCAGGTATCATGCAGATAAATTAGAAATTATGGTAGATGACGAAATGTGGCCATTACCAAAATTAAGAGAGCTTTTATTTACGAAGTAAAATAGATTTTACTAAAACTTAATCCGTCTCGGTTCAGCCGTGACGGATTTTTTTTGTCCTGAAACTACCGTTATTATTGGTTTTTTAAAATTTGTTTCATTTTTTTCTTGGAGATTATTTTTTTTTCACCTTACATTTGCAATGTCGATTACGGTTCTCGTGAACATGTGATTCGATTTATAAAGAAGAGGTAAGAGACAGGCTCTATGACCCTCTGGCAACCTTAAGAAGGACTTAAACGGTGCCAATTCCTGTCCCGGTTTTATCGGGAAAATATAAAAGAATTGCAAAATGAAGACAAATTCTAAAATTAAACCAGTTGTAAGTAAAAACCTATCAGGTTTAAACCGTTTTTCTTGTTGGCATTTGATGTCTAACTGTTGCTGTTAATTCCTTTTTTCAGCTTTCGTTAATTCGTCCTTAAAATTCTTAAGGCTCTGTCAATCAATTTAAAATCAAGAAAAATGAACAATTATTTTTTATATCATAATCAATTTAATTTAGAATCCGGTCAATCGCTAGACGGATTCAAAATCACTTATACAATTGCAGGGAATCCTTTTGCAAAAAAGACCATTTGGGTTTGTCATGCTTTGTCTGGAGACGCTAATCCACTAGAGTGGTGGGCAGGCTTGTTTTCCGACTCTAGTCTTTTCGACTTGTCTGAATATAAGGTGGTTTGTGCAAATACGCTGGGTTCTTGTTATGGATCAACTGGGCCAGCGGATTTGGATGAGCCTTTAACTTTTCCCACATTAAGTATTCGTGATATGGTTCGAGCGCATCAATTGTTGGCCGAATACCTCAATATCAGTGCTGTGGAATTGTTGATCGGTCCATCCCAAGGTGGTCAGCAAGCATTAGAATGGTCAATTCAAGATCCAGATTTTGCAAAACAATTGATTTTAGTGGCGACAAATGCGGTGCATTCGCCTTATGCTATTGCATTTAACGAATCACAAAGAATGGCCCTTCGCGCAGATTTGTCATTTGGTTTAAAAACGGGTGGGAGAGAAGGTTTGAGGGCGGCTAGAGCCATAGCTATGCTTTCATACAGGTCTTATCAAGATTTTTATTTGAAACAAAAAGATGAGGAGCGGTCTGCTCAAAATCACAGAGCTTCTTCTTATGTGGCGTATCAGGGAGAGAAATTTGCCGATCGTTTTAATCCGCATGCCTACTATTATCTTTCAAAAGCAATGGATAGTCAAGATGTTTCGAGAGGTCGCGGGTCTTTGGAAGATGTTTTATCAAGTGTAAAATCTAAAACGCTTGTAATCGGAGTTGATTCTGATGCATTATTTCCGATTCAAGAGCAAGAATTTTTAGCAAATCATATTCCGAATGCTTGTCTAGGTGTGATTCGGTCTGCATACGGACATGACGCTTTCTTAATAGAATACGAACAACTGAATGATTTGATTAAGGATTTTTTATACAATGAATTTAAAAACAATAAACCGACAACTTTTAAAACTAAAACGAATTAATAATGAGTAATAAATTAAAAATAGGTCTATTTGGATTTGGCTGTGTAGGGTCAGGTCTTTACGAGGTGCTGAATCAAAGTAATCTACTAAATGCATCTATTGAAAAAATAGTAGTTAAGGATCGCGATAAGCACAGAAGTTTAGCAAAAGATAGGTTTTCATTTGAAAAAGAGACGGTATTAGATGATTCGGCTATTAACCTTGTTGTAGAATTAATTGATGATGCTGAAGCTGCCTTCGAAATTGTTACAGAGGCCTTTAGAAGAGGGAAGAATGTGGTGTCTGCGAATAAAAAACTAATTGCTGAACATTTAGATGAATTACTTGCATTAAGCGAAGAATGTGGTGTTTCGTTTTTATATGAGGCGGCTGTTTGTGGGTCGATTCCTGTAATTCGAAATTTAGAAGAGTATTACAATAACGATAGTCTTGCTTCTATCAAAGGTATCTGCAACGGAACCAGTAATTATGTCTTAACGCGATTGAATAATGAGCTAAAATCATTTGATGAAGTGTTGGCAGATGCGCAAGCAATTGGTTTTGCTGAATCTGATCCAACTTTAGATATTGATGGCTTTGACAGTAAATATAAGTTGCAAATTCTTTTGCTTCATACTTTTGGCTTGAAGACGGTTCCTCAAAACGTATTAAATATCGGGGTTCGTCACGTCAAGGCTGAGGATATTCTCTTCGCAAAGGAAAAGGGATTGCGACTGAAGTTGATTTCTTATGCTAAAAAAGTAGAGGATGAGATTGTAGCATTTGCAGCTCCAATGTTTGTGAAGGATGATAGTTTCGCATTTGAAGTCAACAATGAATTCAATGCTGTTGAAATTGAAGGTCTTTTTGCTGATAAGCAAGTGTTTGTAGGTAAAGGGGCGGGTAGTTTTCCTACTGCAAGCGCAGTGCTAAGTGATGTTTCGGCACTTCAATATAATTACAAATATGAATATCGCAAACTAGGCTCTAATTCTTCAAGTTTAGCTGATGACTTTGTGTTTAAGGTGTTCGTTTCTTCAAAAAATGCAGAGTCTTTATCGTTAATCAATTTTATCCAAGTGGAAGAGGAGTTTAGTTCTTCAAATTACTCGTATAAAGTGGGTCTGATAAAAAGTTCTTCAATTAACTATGAATTATATCGTAATCAGCCAGACTTGTTTATTGCTGCTTTTGAGGATGCTGAAATTGAATTGATTAAAAAAGAAAAACAGCAAGTTGAATCTTTAGAAGTTTAGGTTATGGAATTGTTATTAAGAAGATTGAGTGGTGAATATGGATTTGAAGTTGCTAATCAAACTGGCCAACAGATACGTTTTGATGCTGCAGAAGAAATAGGAGGGCTGGGCTATGGAGTGCGCCCTATGGAGGCCTTGGCTTCTAGTTTGGCGGCATGTGCGTCCATTGATGTTTTGCTCATTTTGAAAAAGCAGAAAGTGATTCCTGAAAATTTTGAGGTTAAAATTGATGCGATTAGAAAAGAGGAAATACCAGGTGTTTTTAAATCAATTCATCTAGATTTTTTAGTTCAGACTAATGCCTCTTTGGAGCGGATTCAAAAAGCAGTGAATTTAAGTCTAGATAAGTATTGTTCCGTTGCTAAAATACTTAATCCAACATGTGAAATTACCTCAAGTATAACTTTATTTTAAGTTGTTTAAATCATTATAAATCATTAAATTAAATGAGAAAAGAAACACGATTAATCAGAGATCAAATTGAAAGAAGTCAGTTCAAGGAGCATGCAGTCCCCTTGTACATGACTTCGAGTTATACTTTTGACTCTGCCGAACAGATGGCGGCGACATTTAGTGATGAAGAAGATGGGTATATCTATAGCCGTTATTCAAATCCCAATGTCACAGAGTTTGGCGATAAGGTTGCTTATCTTGAGGGAGCGGAGGCTTCTTGGGTGACCAGTTCTGGGATGTCAGCCATCTTCTCAACTTTTGGCGCATTGCTCAAATCAGGAGATCGTATTTTGTCAGCACGTTCTATATTTGGTTCAACTCACCGTTTATTCACTGAGATATTACCAAAATGGGGGATAGAAACGGATTATGTTCCTTTTGATGATGTTGAATCATGGAATGATTCCGTTACAGCTCAAACTAAAGTGTTGTACTTGGAAACGCCTACTAATCCAGGTGTAGACATCATTGATTTGGAAAAAGCCAGCGAATTGGCAAAGGAATTTGGTTTAATTTTTATTGTAGATAATTGCTTTGCAACACCTGTAAATCAACAGCCAATAAAATTTGGAGCTGATCTAGTTATCCATTCAGCCACAAAGTATTTTGATGGTCAAGGAAGGACTATGGGTGGAGTGATTTTAGGGACTGAGCAATTGATTGCAGAAATCCAAGCATTTGCAAGACATACGGGGCCGTCAATTTCCCCATTCAATGCATGGATATTATCAAAGTCTTTAGAAACATTGACTTTAAGAGTTGAACGACACAATCAAAATGCACTCGAATTGGCGAAAAGGCTAGAGGCTGAAGAGTCCGTTTCGTTTGTGAAATATCCGTTCCTTGAGTCCCATCCGCAATATGAAATTGCCAAAAAGCAAATGACAGGTGGCGGAGGATTGGTGACTTTTGAAATAAAAGGAGGTATTGAGAAAGGTAGAGAATTTCTGAATCGTTTGAAGATGCTCAGTTTGACTGCGAATTTGGGTGATTCTAGATCTATTGCAACTCATCCTGCTTCAACAACCCACTCTAAGCTCACCGAAGAGGATAGGCTAGCGGTAGGGATAACACCAGGTTTGATACGAATTTCTGCTGGTTTAGAGCATATTGATGACATCTGGGCGGATATTCAACAGGCTTTGAGTTAGAGGGTTGCGAATTTCAAGTACAGTGCTTCAACTTTCGTTCTTGCCCAAGGTGTTTTTCTTAGAAATTTGAGACTCGATTTGATTGTAGGATTTGATTTGAAACAGTTGATGTCAACCTCATTGGCCATGTTCTCCCATCCAATTTCATCAACTAAATAGTCTAGCATGTGTTGAAGTTTGACTCCGTGCAAAGGATTGTTGGTTTGGTCTCCTGATGGATTGTTCGTCATAATTAATTCTTAAAGGACTGATTGAAGAAGTTGAAAAACCTTAATCTATTTGTACTTATCATTGAGACCAACACCTGATAATATCATTGGTATGCATTTTTCTAACCTCGAGAGGCGTGTTTTTTCTTGTTTGGCGGAGCCAATATGTTCTGCATACTCTCTTTGTTTACCAGGTGTGAGTTGGTTGAATGCTGATTCTAAGGCTGAATCGGATTGAAGTTCATCAGATAATTCTGCTGGCATTTCTACTTTCTTGGCCTTAACAGCTTTCATTTCTTTGCCAGCTTTTTGATTGGCGATAGCTTCTGCCACATAAGCTCTAACTTTCGCAACATCTATGTCTTCAAAATTCTTAAATCTCCATTGGCGTAATGCTTTGGTGGTGCCCTCTTGTGCATTGATAAGCACCTTGTCATTATCTTTTAAAAATACTCCTTGATGAAACCAGAGTCCACAGTATTCTTTGAAAGCTGCCATCCCTACTACGTTTTTTCCATTAATCGTATAGCAAGGTGCTCCCCATTTTACACATTCTTCAAGCTCAGTTTCTTTTAATAAATCCCTTAAAAGAACAAGTTCTTTTTTCCAGCTTTGATGATGTTCTAGATAGTCTTGAACGGATTTATGCAATTCCATATTTTAAATATATAAAAAATCATTATGGTTGTCCAAATTCACTAAGGTCAGCTTCGGTTTTTACCTCTGTGTTTTGGTCTTCTTTATTCAATTTACCTGAAATCAAAACGTACATAAACAAAATTGGGACTAAAGAAAAAGCGTATAGTGTTGCTGCAACTGTGGTGGAGAAGATAAAAACAAAGAAAAAACCAAAAAAACATATGTTAAGAAAAATGAGACAAGTCAAGTACTTTTTGGAGCGCTGTAAATCTAAAATAAGTCCTATTAATGGTAGAAGAATGGAGATCATTATTAGTTTTGAATGAAGTATTAAAGCTTTTTCATTAACTCAATATAAAGATCTGTCATAGCTTTTAAGTCAGTCTTATTGACTTTTTCATTGGGTGAATGCACGAATTGTTCGGGTGCACCAATAAAGCACCAGTCAAAGGCTAGATCAGTGTTTTGAAGCATGGTACCGTCTGAACCTCCCGCGCTTTCAACTTCTAATTGGTACTTAATATTTGTCTCATTGGCAATTTTGAGGATTCTATTCACAAAAGATCTTCGCGGAATACCCTTGTCATGTAGGGATATAGCAACTCCTCCGCCATCTGTAATTCCTTCAGTAACCCAAGTGATGTCAGAAATCAAAGCTTGATAAACTTGATGATTATCAATCAAATAATTGCCAAGAAAACCAACTGATCCTCCTCCTTGTTCTTCATATGTAGAGAATACGATAGCTCCATGCTCTAGGGTTTCAGCAACTTTTAACGCGTTCCAAACGCCAAGTCTGTTGTCCATGTAAGGCGATTGAATGTGCGTTTCAGTTTCTCTAAAATTGGGCTTGAAAGTAAGGATAGTGCCACGATCTAGAATTCTATCTGAAACACATTTTACAGTGGTGCTTTCATCTTCATTCTCTATGATCATAAGCTCAGTTTCAATCTCTCCATAACTGTCGCTTCCAACAAGCTCGGTTCCGTCTATGATTCTGGGTCCACCAACTTTAACCAATTCATTGTCATAACCCACCATAAAACCAATGGTATCTATATGAGCAAAAATAGCTGTGGTGGGTTTGCCGAAAATCAATAGGAAAGCATCTTGAAATCCTTTTCCTTCAATAATTTGAGGTTGAACCAGCCAATTTGATTGATTCGCCTTAACGTATTCAATGATGTAATCCTTTATTTTAGATTCGTCTCCTGATGCGCCTCGTATTGAAACTAGCTTTTCTAAATCCTTCATTATTGCTTTACGGTTTTAAACTTTCCTGACTGATTCAGGAGGTCTTTTAAATTTTCAAATTTTGATAATAATGTGCTGCAACTAACAAAACTACCTTTTTCATCCATGCTGTGCTCGCTAATTACTGCATTATTTCTGTTCAAAATAGCCATAACGTCACCCGTGTCAGCGGCTTCAAAGTAAATTTTAAATTGTACTTCTCGGTGTTTATTGATAATCTCACCATTTGAAATAGCCTGTTCCGCCGCGGTTTTGTAAGCGGTAATCAGTCCGCCAACACCAAGGTTTACACCTCCGTAATAGCGTACAACGGCAATTAGAACATTGCTTAATTCATATTTGACAATTTGACCAAAAATGGGCTTTCCGGCGGAATTGCCTGGTTCTCCGTCATCAGAGTATCTCTCTAATGGTACATCAGTGCCAATTCTCCAAGCGAAACAGACATGTACGGCTTTGGGATGATCATCTCTAAGCTGCTGCAAATGAGATTTTGCCTGGTCTTCGTTTTGAACGTTGAATGCGAACCCTAGGAATTTCGATCCTTTTTCTTTGTAAAGTCCTTGACTCGTGGTTTTAATTGTTTGGTATGAATATACTTCTGCGATTATTTGAGGTTTTTAGACTTTTCTTGAATGATTGTATGTATGCCTTTATTTGAAATTTTACTCTCAAGCCAACTTATAATGTCCAAATATAAAAAAGAACGCTTTTCATAGGGGTGGTTTTCCAATTCTTTCAAGTTTTTGTGTAATTCTTTAAATGCGGATGTTAATTCATTTGGCAGGATGTTTTTAAGTTTTTTCAAAAACACAATAATTTCGGCTTGAACTTGATGAAGGTCGTCCATTTTAATTAAGAATTTAAAGGTAGACCGGATAAGTTCTTCTAAGTAGGCGTCTTGCCCATCTTCAAAGTGCGCGATTAATTTCAGCAATCTTGAGTAACAAAGCAGGTCTTGGCGCATGCCTAATTCTTTGTTGTTGACGATTTTATCCAAATAGTAGATGCAGGCTTTGTAATTCCCCCCACCAAAGTAAATGCTGGCTATTTTATAGTAAAATACCATGACATGATGAGAGTCAATTTTATCTTGAAAACTCTTGAGCTCATTTTCAATTCTAGAAATATCATTGGCTCCAGTTAAAAAATCGCCGGTTAAAAAGTGTTGATTTATTTGATTGTAGCGTGTGTACAAAAATGCCAATGTTTTGGTGTTGCTGTTTGTTATGATCTTGTCATTTTTACTGATGGTTTCGAGTTGATTGAGTTGTTCTTTGAACTTTGAGTAATAGCGCAAATAAAACAAGGATTCTATCAGGTAATTCTTACCTTTTAAATAGTGAACTGGGTAAGCGTATATCATTTTAGGTTGGTCTTCAAACAGTTCTACCCATTTGGTAGCATATCGATAGCTTGATCTGAAATCCTGAATTACAAGAGCGTACCAGAGATGTGCCATGTATAAAAACAATTTTTCTCTGAATCCTAAATACTCATTTTTGTAAGAGGGAAGGTGGTAATGGAAATAGGTTTTCGTTTTAAGGTAATCATCTTCATTTTTGGCATAGCCATTTTTTAAAAGAAAACTATAAATCTGAAGAGAGAGATTGGATAACTTGCTCGTAAGAACGTTTTGAATACTTAAGTCTTTTGCTGCAATGGCTAAGTTGTCAGCTCTACTATCTAATGAGCGGGTAATGTATTGTGATTCAATTACTTTTTCAAACTCAACTATTTCGTAAGCCATTGTTTTTTCATCCAATTCTAGTGCAGAGGCTTTGGCTTTGTCAAGAATATTCAGGCTTTGTTTGTATAAGCCTTTGTTGTATAAAATTGTGGCAAAGTCAAGCTGTTCTCTTATGATGATTGGAGTAGTTTGTAGTTGTGGAGCAAGTCTTAAAGATTTTAGTAGATGATGATAAAGGTTTGCTCTGACATTGGCCAATTGTTTTGCGCTAATGGTTGTTTTTTCAAGGATGGTCTTTTTCGTGATGTTTTTATTATTCTCAATCAAATGGTATAATTCGAGATACTTTGTGTTTTGATTCGAAGGAAGTCGACCTGTGTACAATTTGAATTGACGCTTTTCAGACTTCGAAAGTGAATGGATAAGATCTGATAAACTATTTTTTATTGAGTTAGACATTGTATTTATATAGTTATATGAATCTGTTATTCAGGCGTTAAGTATTATAATTAGCCGTTTGAGCATTGGTGATAAAAGTACTTAGAATTTTTAAGTGGAAGATGGTGAATCTACTTTTGATGAAAATAAATTTTGCCCATGTCTATAAAACAAGTACAAATATTTGATACCACTTTGAGAGATGGAGAGCAAGTGCCAGGTTGCAAACTTGAAACGGATAAGAAATTACTTATTGCTGAGCGATTAGAGCATATGGGAGTAGACGTTATTGAAGCGGGTTTTCCAATTTCTAGCCCAGGTGATTTTCATGCCGTATCCGAGATTTCAAAACTCATTAAAAATGTAAAGGTTTGTGCATTAAGTCGTGCAGTGAATGGAGATATTGATGCAGCCTATGATGCTGTAAAACACGCTAAGTACCCTCGAATTCATACCGGTATTGGAACTTCAGAAGTGCATATTGTAAAAAAGTTTAATTCCAATAAAGAAGAGGTGTTAAGACGTGCTTTTTCAGCGGTCAAGTATGCCAAATCTAAAGTCGAAGATGTTGAGTTTTATGCCGAAGACGCTGGAAGGACAGAGAATTCCTTTCTTGCAGAAGTATGCGAACAGGCCATTTTAGCCGGGGCGACAGTGTTAAATATCCCGGATACAACCGGTTATTGCATGCCATCGGAGTATGGTGCAAAAATCAAGTATTTACTTGAAAATGTAAAAGGAATTCATAAAGTTCAGCTCTCTACTCATTGTCATAATGATTTGGGATTGGCTACTGCAAATGCCATAGCTGGGCTTGAAAATGGTGCGCAGCAAATTGAATGCACCATGAATGGAATAGGAGAAAGGGCAGGTAATACATCCTTAGAAGAAGTGGTAATGATCCTTAAACAGCCTCAGTATGAACAGTATGCTACTAGAATCAATTCAAAATTATTGGTTGAAACGAGTCAGTTGGTTTCAGATTTAATGGGGATGCCTGTGCAGCCAAACAAAGCCATAGTGGGCTCAAATGCCTTTGCTCATTCTTCTGGTATTCATCAAGATGGTGTGATAAAGGCCAGGGAAACTTATGAGATTATTGACCCCAGAGATGTAGGTGTGGATGAGTCTCAAATTGTATTAACTGCAAGGTCTGGAAGGGCTGCGCTGGCCTATCGAGCAAAAGTAATTGGCTTTCACTTAACTAAGCTCGAATTGGATTCGGTTTACAAATATTTTTTAAAGGTTGCTGATAGTTTAAAAGAAGTAAACGATAAGGAATTGAAGACAATATTGACTGCAAACGGATTAAAAGCAAATTTAAAATGAAGACTTTATTCGATAAAATTTGGGACAAGCATCTTGTTGAGGAGATTGATGATCAAACGCAGGTCATTTCTATTGATCGACATTATATCCATGAAGTAACTAGTCCACAAGCGTTTAATAGCCTAAATGAAAAAGGAGTTGCTGTAATGCGCCCCGACCTTACTACTGCGACTGCAGATCATAATGTGCCAACACAGGATCAAGACAAGGCGATAAAAAACGAATTGTCGCGAATTCAATTGGAGACTTTAAAGAAGAATTGTGATCAACACGGAATTGAATTGTATGGGCTTGGTCATGAAAATAATGGAATAGTTCATGTAATAGGTCCGGAATTGGGTTTAACCCAGCCTGGCATGATTATAGTTTGCGGTGATAGTCATACGTCAACGCATGGAGCATTTGGGACGGTCGCTTTTGGAATAGGGACTTCTCAAGTTGCACAAGTATTGGCGAGTCAATCTGTGTTAACTGCTAAGCCAAAAACTTTACTAATTCAAGTAGATGGAGAGTTGAATCAATACATTACATCAAAGGATTTAATACTGCATATAATCAGTCGGTTAGGCACAGGATTTGGTGCTGGGTATTTCATTGAGTTTGCCGGCTCTACGATTGCTAATATGTCAATGGAAAGTAGAATGACGGTTTGCAATATGAGCATTGAAATGGGGGCCCGTGGTGGTTTAATAGCTGCGGATGCTGTGACTTATGAATATTTGAAAACTAAAAAATTCAGTCAGGGCGTTAGTCTCCAACAGTGTGAAGAAATGAAATCTGATGGTATTGAGGCTTTTGATAAGGTGGTAAAATTTAATGCGCATGACGTTAGGCCTACGGTGACATTTGGTACCAACCCGGGAATGGGAATCGGCATAGAGGATCAAATTGTCACTCAAGACAATGATACGTTTACCAAATCTCTTGAATATATGGGGCTTACAGATAGGTTGAAACTTGAGGGTTTGCCAATTCAACATGTATTTATAGGGTCGTGTACGAATGGTCGTTTTGAAGATTTTGAGGCAGTTGCTGCAGTAATAAAGGGAAACAAAAAAGCAGCTCATGTTAGAGCTTTATTGGTTCCCGGTTCTAATGCTGTATTGAAACAAATAAAATCAGCTGGTTTAAAGGAGGTTTTTGAATCTGCAGGATTTGAAATAAGACAACCCGGTTGCTCGGCCTGTCTAGCAATGAATGGCGACAGTATTCCTGCAGGAGAATATTGTGTATCAACTTCGAATAGAAATTTTGAAGGAAGACAGGGTGCCGGTGCAAGAACAATATTGGCTAGCCCGATAACGGCGGCCTTTGCTGCAATAAATGGAAAAATAACCAATCCAAATTAACATGGAAAAAGTAACTATTATAAGATCTTCAGTTGTCCCAGTTTTATTGGATGACATTGATACGGATCAAATTATCCCAGCTAGATTTCTAAAGGCTACTAGCCGTGAAGGTTTTGGTGAAAATCTCTTCCGAGATTGGAGATTTAATGATTCCGGAGAGTCAGAAATAAAATTTCCTTTGAACGATAAAAAATGGTCAGGAGAAATTTTATTGGCAGGTGAGAATTTTGGCTGCGGATCTAGTCGCGAACATGCTGCTTGGGCCATTAAAGACTATGGATTCAAAGCTGTTATATCTTCTCATTTTGCAGATATTTTTAAGGGGAATGCATTAAATAACGGTTTGCTTCCAATTGAATTGTCAAAAGCATTTATTGAGGATATCAAGGAGGAGGTTTTATTAAATCCTGAAACAAAACTAGAAATCAATCTAGAACAACAGGAGGTGATACTAAGAGTTTCAGGAGAGCGAGAAAAATTTGTCATTTCGCCTTATAATAGCGGCAACAGTGACGTGGATTGAATCCATTAGACTATCCCAATTAAGTAGATTATCAATTTATGACGCATTTTACCCATTTAAACGAAAAAGGCGAGGCTCAAATGGTCGATGTGACCGAAAAAAGTCTCACACAGCGTAGTGCAACTGCCCGTGGATTTATTCATATGCAAGCAGAAACCTTGCGAATGATTATTGCGGGTGAACACAAAAAAGGTGATGTGCTTGCTGTGGCAAGGATTGCTGGCATACAAGCGGCTAAAAAAACAGCAGATTTGATCCCATTGTGTCATCCTCTTATGCTAACTTCAATTAAGCTTGAATTAATTCACATTAGGTAGTTTTGCACAAAATGAAAATAGGCGTTTTACTTTCTGGAAATGGTGTATATGATGGCTCTGAAATTCAAGAGGCTGTCTTTACCTTATTGAGTATTGATGAGCATGGTGCAGAAGCTGTTTGCATGGCGCCCGACATTGAACAACATCATGTTCTGAACCACATCAATGGCGAAGAAATGCCTGAGAAAAGGAACGTACTGATTGAATCGGCGAGAATAGCTAGAGGAAATATTAAAAGTCTTTCAGATGTTACCGCAAATGATATCGATGCACTTGTGATTCCGGGTGGATTTGGAGCTGCTAAGAATCTGACAAAGTGGGCGTTTTCCGGCCCCGATGGAGATATTGATCCAAATGTTAAGAGTATAATTAATGAAGTCAATGGACAGGGAAAACCCATAGTAGGATTATGCATGGGGCCAACAGTGATCGCTAAAGCCCTGGAGAATTCAAACATAAATGCGAGTCTAACCGTTGGAACAACTTCAGAATCTTCTCCATATGAAATAGAAGCAATTAGTCAGGGAATGGAAAAAACAGGAGCTGTTGCTGAAATGAAAACGGTAAGAGAAATATTGTTTGATGACAAAAACAAGATTATCACAGCACCTTGCTATATGATGGAAGCATCTATATCAGACATTAGAAAAAATATCAGTCAAGCCATCGATAAATTATTTGAAATCCTTTAGAATGAGCAAATTAGTAATTGTTAGACACGGACAGTCACAGTGGAATA
>JAUHXX010000042.1 GCA_030426825.1 Bacteroidia bacterium
AAAGCGCATAACAACGGACCGTATACAGAATCTACGTTTTTTGTGGAACCTCAAATAGAATTGCTTTTATTAACCAGTAAAAATGCATCAGGCGGATTTAGTTTTGTTTTGGGATATGACTTTTTATTTACCGAATTTGGTCCGCGATATTTATGCATTCAAAATATCCCTAATTCTGTTGAAGAGCATTATCAAGGTATTACCAGATTTCTCAGCATTGGTTTTGGGTACCGCTATTATATGGGCAGGAAGTAGCTTAGGCAACAATTCACTCCCAACAACCGTATTATGAGTACTATGAAAAAGCACTTATTGATTTTCGCGATTATGTTAAGCGTCAGTTTTGCATGTAAAAAAGCTGAACCGCAAAACAATACGAGCTTACCCGAAGGGGCTACTCCGTATACAGAATCAGATATTCAATTCGTGCCTTATACCTCAAATAATGCAGTTTTTAAGAGGCTACCAGCACTTGATTCAACGCTTGTATTGAATTTTAAAGAGCGCTTAAGAACAGAAGAGTATTTTGCCTGGGATCAAACCTACTTTACCTTTGATCATGATCCAACGCTTGAGTTGGAATTGCGCTTACGCTATTTACAATCAGATAATTCACAGAAAACATTGGCCATTTACATGCCTTATTACGACAACACAGCGACCTACAGAACGAATATATTTGAAATGCCCATTGATCCTACAACTATTGAAACGGGCTTTTTTACCAATTTGATTGATTTTCATGACACCATAGTTTTTTCAGGCGTAGAATGGTATGATGTTTACGAAGTAAATGAACTCATATCAACCGATCCGGATAAAGATGGTGCTCAAAATTTTGATAAAATCTATTTTAACACAGTTTACGGCATTATAAGAATGAATCAGAATAATGGCAACGACTGGTTGTTGCAACAATAAGTTTAAATGCCAAAAATCACAGCAACTTTTCTAGGAACTGGCACTTCTCAAGGAGTACCTGTTATTGCTTGTGAATGTAGGGTTTGTACCTCCATCAATCCTAAAAACAACCGTTTACGATCATCACTATTAGTGAATGTAGATGGAAAAAATTTTGTTATCGATACCGGGCCAGATTTCAGACAGCAAATGCTGGTGAATGATGTCAAAATGATTGAAGCAGTATTTTTCACCCATGAGCATAAAGATCATATTGCTGGCTTAGATGATGTTAGGGCCTTTAATTATCGTTCTAAAAAAGACATGGAAGTTTATGCTACCCTTCAGGTGCAAGAAGCATTGAAGCGAGATTTTTATTACGCATTTACTGAATACAAATACCCTGGAGTTCCGCAAATCAATCTCAATTTATTGACAGACGACCCAATCGCATTTAATGGCGAGCAAATCATTCCCATTAATGTGATGCATTACAAAATGCCCGTCAAAGCATTTAGAATTGGAGGATTAACTTATATCACTGACGCAAATTTTATAGAGGATAAAGAAGTTGCCAAAATAGAAGGCACTGAGGTCTTGGTGTTGAATGCCTTAAGACGTGAACCGCATATTTCTCATTTTACACTAGAAGAAGCCTTAGCTTTTATTGAACAAATTCAACCAAAACGGGCCTATTTGACGCATATCAGTCATTTATTAGGAGATCACCATCAAGTTTCAAATGAGCTGCCTGAAAATGTATTTCTGGCATATGATGGCTTAGAAATAGAATTGTCATGAGATTAAAAGCGCGCTTTGGAATTCTGGTTGGCCTATTTTTAGTGAGTTTTTTATCATGGATGATTTTCAATAATTATCAAAAAATCAATTCAGAATATAATTCCTTCGGCAGTAATATTCCACAATCGTATCCGGTTTTAGGAATTGATGTGTCGCATTATCAAGGTAAAATAAATTGGAGGCAAGTGGCAGCCATTGCTCATAACGAAGATTCTATTCAATTTGCTTTTGTCAAGGCCACCGAGGGGATTTCTGTCAAGGATGCCGACTATGCTTTTAATGTGCAAGAGGCCGATAAAAACAATATTTTAGTAGGCGCATATCACTATTTTATTTTCAGTGAATCATGCATTACACAAGCCGATTTTTTTGTAGATAATATCGTTAAAAGCCCCTATACATTGAGGCCGGTTATTGATGTTGAGGATAATTCAGATTTGAGTTCGAAGGCCATTATTGATTCTGTACTTAAATTCTTGAACAGGGTAGAGGAACGCTTGCAAGAACGCCCGATAATTTATGCCTATTCCAATTTTTATCACAGTCATTTTATCAATTCAGATATTGCAAAAACAGAACAGTTTTGGATTGCGAGATATGGAAATGACTGTCCTTTAATGCAGAACGATCAAGTGCTGTGTTGGCAATTTTCAGAAAGTGGAACCGTTGATGGGATTGACGAACGGGTAGATTTAAATATCGCCAAAAAAGATTTTCTTAAAAAAGTTAGGGCAAAAAAATGAGCAGGCTTCTTAAATTTCTTGTAGAGCTTTTCATTTAACCCAAAACTTATGAAAAAGTAATACTTCTACTATCAATCAAGAAAACCTGCTCAAACTTTTCAATCGATTAGACGATTAAATAATGTTTTGCTTACATAAAGTTAACTCATTCATTTAAATTCCAATCATAATCTACATAAGAAATTTTAGTTTTTTCTGAAATTTTAACATCAGAATACGTGTTAATGAACTTAATTACAGTGTTTTCGCCCTTTGAGAAGTCACCTCTGAACCAAGAAAAAATTTTCGATAAGCGGGCGTTTTCAGCGGTTAATTGGTTTTTCGTTTTATCATTAATAAAGTTTTTTGCCTGATCATCTAATTGCTCGTCAAGTCTGTCTGCCGTGTAAGCTTCATTTCTCAATGCCGGACAAGATACTGAAGCACAATTCACAGCAAAATGTATGCGCGGTTCTTCAAAATCTTTACGGATAATTCCATGTTCTAAATTGTTCAAATCGTAGGTTTCTTCCCCTATCTTGATAAACTTTATGTCCCAAGGTGTATTCACCTTATAAATCGATCCTCCTAAGTCTTTTATAGTTTTTACGGGATAATTTTTAACAATCAGTTTAACCGTAAACGCATTATACGCGTTGATCCAAAACGCCAATTGCTCGTTTTTTGACCAATCATCTGTTGGATGATGAGCACTCAAAATTTTTAAGTATGCGTCCAGTTCATTTTCTTGACTTTTTATTCCAGCGTAATTCACATGTCCTTCTTCATCTACATACTTAGAAAGTAGTGTTGTCCAAGAATTATGCGAAGGTGCCGCTGAACCATAAGAACATAAACTTGTTCCTAAGATTAGCAGAAATGATAAAAGTAATTTTTGCATAATTCTTAATTTAGTTTTTCTATGAAGATTTCCATTATCGTGCCAACATTAAACGAGTCCGCTTATATTGGTCGATTAATCTTACATCTTCTTGCAAAACACCCTCAAAATAAGGAAATTATAATTGTTGATGGCGGCAGTACTGATCATACAATTGCCATTGCTAAGTCGTTTAATCTTCAAGTTCAATCCTGTGAGACCTCAAGGGCAAAGCAACTCAACTTAGGCGCTTCATTAGCAGAACATCCTAATTTGTATTTTGTTCATGCAGATACGTTTCCTCCAATTGATTTTTACGAAGATATTCAAGAAGCAATTGAAAAGGGGAAAGCTGCCATGTGTTATCGTAGCGAATTTGTTGATGGTCCCTGGTTGTTACAATTGAATAGTTTTTTTACCCGCTTCAACTGGTTGGTTTCAAGGGGAGGAGATCAATCCTTATTCATCACGAAAACTAAATTCAATGAGCTTGGTGGGTTTAATGAAGACATGAAAGTGATGGAAGAATATCCACTCATCAAGACCTTGTTAGAGAGCTCAGCTATTTACTTGAATCCGAAGAAGATTAAAATATCCACCCGTAAGTACCAAAACAATAGTTGGTTGCGTGTTAGTCGAGCCAATTATATTGCTTTCAGAATGTATCAGAAGGGTGAAGACACTGCTAAGATTAAAGAATGCTATAACGCCTTATTAAAATAAAAAAGCCGATCAAATTTGACCGGCTTTTTTGTTAGTGATTGTGTCCTTCGTGGTTTCCTCCATCATTCGGGTCGTGACCTCCATCAGGGTCGTGTCCATTTGCAGGATCTTCTTTTGGAAATAATTTTTCGTCATCTCCATGTCCCGTTAGGTTGTCTAAAATTTCTTCTAGCTGTCCAATTGACAATTGCTTGAACTTAATTTTCTTGTCTTTATCCAAAATAAAAATTCTCGGCGTTGAGTAGATATCATAGGTATCGGTATAATTCAAACTTTGAATTGTAGTGTGCTGCATTAGAGGTCTTGGATCTTCAAGCGCAGTATTGTAGATGTTCTTAGTTAATCCTACATTGATAAATGTCAATTCTTCATCAGCAATATATTTTTTCCAAGCTTCAAAATCTTCACCTGTAGCTTTACCAACAGCATAAATCTCTATATTTCTGTCTTTGAACTTTTTATCATAAAGTACTTGAAGTTTCGGTGTTGTCTTTTTACAGTGACCACAATTAGGATCCCAGAAGTAAAGTACCGTGTACTCTGCATCAATTTTGTAGCAGTTAATCCAATTCTTTTCAGTGGTATCAGTTAGAATTAACATAGGCGCAAATTCGTTAATCATGGTATTTCTAATTTTATCTGCACGCTCACAAAGCTTTGTCGTATTTTCTTCTGACATCCAATATGCTTCGTTTTTTTCACCGCAATAATAATTGTCAGCCATGTAAACAAAAACTCTGTCCATCCCCATAATTTTAGATGCTTCGTACTTTTGAGTGATGTGATGCACTGTGTACTGGAATACTTTGTTTTCTTGGTCAACAGCATCCATTTGATCAATCAATTTTTTGGCGTAAGTCGTAATCGTGTCAGGAATTTGAATGACCCCATTCTTACTAAAATATTTGTCTAACTTATTGTGGAATACAGGAGTTCTAACAATTGCCGGATCTTTCAACGGAATGTCATCCCAGAAATGCTCGATATAATAATTGTACACAAAATTTGAGTCAGTAATCACACCATTTTCATCCTTTGGTGGATCTGGCAACTCAGCATCCATTGACATTCTTACCATTACACCAATGAATTTGTCTTTATTTTCTTCAAACAACTTGCGTTGACCAGCGGTAATTTCTTTACCAATAGCACGGAGTTCTTCAAGTAGTTTTTCTTTCTCTTTCTCGTCTTTAGTTTCTTTGTATTTACCTTCGATTACTGTGCTTTTACGTTTTTTTTGAGTCATGAACATGATGTAATCATAAAACACCTTGTTGCTTGGTGATTTGTTCACTTTCATAGTTCCAATCATATCTTTTGAATCACCTACATACATGTCTACAACTTCGTTGTCATGCACAAATTCAAAGTATTGACTTCCAGGTATAACTACAGCATATAATCCTCTTTGGTGTTTGCTACCATCAAAAGTTGCAACACCCTTAACAGATTGTGCCGTGTCAGCATAATACAATTTAGGACCTAAATATTTAGCTAAAAATACAGTGGTATCTTTCATGCCTTCCACCTTGAATTTTAGGTTCTGTGCATTTGAACTCACTGCTGCGATCATTATTACGAGTAAAAAAATGACTTTTTTCATAATGAATTGTTGTTCTTTAATTGGTATAAAATTAGGGATCTTTTCTGCTTAGACGAAGATAAAACTTCTTTTGTCATTAGTTTAACATTTTATTAACGTTTATTGGATTTTTCCTAGATTCCTCACCGTTTTTCTAATGTTGAGTAGGTTTGATAAAATGAAAACTCCAAAGCAAAACAAGGCCAGTATTATTGTCGGAACTATACTAGATTCTTCTAAATGAATTCCATTTTTATCTAACCAAGTATTTACCACAAAAAGTTTAATCACTAACATGATGGTGATGGAGGCTGCAGTAATGAGTCCAAAAATCACGGTCATTTGTTTGATAAAGGTTTTAACAATGCTTTTTATAGGATATCCCAGGCGTAGTAACGTTTGTATTTCATAGGATGCCTTACTCAAAACTAATTGCGAATACTGTACGAAGCCCATTAATGACAACAGCATGATTAAAATAGCGGCAATTCCAAAAATTCCGATAATCACACCAATGATGGTTTTAATCTTTGCAACATCAATGGCGGATTTGGCAATGTCTAAATTCATTTCATCCATTAATTCTTCTAGCTCGCCATAGCTGTCATCAACTGTGGTGATGAATATTCTGTTGGGCTGAATTCTATTTCCACTACCAAACTCCTCATTCGCACTGTCTAAGAACGATTTGGGAACCAAAATTGAGCTGATTTTTTGAGAGAATCCCACAACACGGCCAATCTTCTTATCATTTTTTGATTCACCTTTAATGTGGATGGTTAATCGAGCAGCCATCAATAATTCTTCAGAAATTTGATTGAATCCTTGTGATTGAGCAATACCATAATTGATTATCATAATAAAGTCTCTTGGCAGTACAATTGGCACGAATTCACTGTCTTCATTCCATTCCCAATTCACATCAAGATCTAAAAAACGATCTGGTATTGACTGAAAAAACATGTCTGCATAAAAGGGCGGTAAGCCATCTCCTTTCACTTCAGACAATGCAACCCTAAAATCAGCTGATTCAAATGGAGCAACATCTGTAATGAATTCTTTTTGTCTTAATCCTTCAATCTCTTCATCTGTAAAATCGGTATTGTTCATGCCGAGTGAGCTCAACTTCGTTACCTTTTTCTGTATCACTACAGAGTTTGGTCCAAATAAATCTTCTTCACCGCTATGAAACGATTGAACGTCCAGCGTCAATTGAAAGCTTAAGCATAGAGCTGTCAATCCTACCAATGCACCAAGAGTTGCAAAAATGAATTGAAAATTGGTACTATTTCTAAATAATATCTTCTTTAACATAGCTTACAGATTTAATTCTTGTTCGTACTGAAAACCATGGTAACTGCCCAGGGTAGTTAAAATGAATCCACCTTGGTTAGCATCTGTTTCTTTTGAAATGAGATTTAAGGCAATACTGGCGTTTTGCTCATCTAAATGGCTAAATGGTTCATCCATTAACAACAATTCAAAAGGCTGAAGAAGCGCACGGATAATGGCTACTCGCTGTTGTTGACCCAATGAAAGGTTTTTACATAGTTGATTTTTTTTGTCTCCAATCCCTAATAATTCGAGCATTTCAAACATTTCTTCATCTGTTTTGTGCTGCTTTAACTCATTTTTTAATTGAAGATTCTCAAAAACGGTCAATTCTGGAAACAATTGAAGGTCTTGAAAAACTATGCTCATTTTTTCTTTTCTTAATTCGATCCAATCATCCAAAGTAAAATCGGCAATGTTTTTTCCGTCTATTAATAGCTCACCTGAATAATCTTTTCGTAAGCCATAAATCATATTAACAAATGTTGATTTGCCTTTTCCGCTGCTTGCATTGAGCACGATCTTTTTAGGAAGATGTAATTCAAAATTGTTTTTCCAAACACTTTCGTTTCCATGCGGATACTCTTCTAAAGGAAAAGGTAATAGGTTGTTGAATGTAATGGTCATGGTTTATTAGTTTGGTATAGGTAAAACAAATTCTTTGCCAAGTTCCTAAAACGTTGATTGGCTGGATGTTGGTTAGGCTTTTAACATTTCTGTATGTGGGATACCATCTTCAAGATATTCTTTTCCAGTTGAAACAAACCCATGTTTTTCATAAAAGTGTTTTAAATGAGTTTGAGCTGACAATCTGATGCGATTTGATTTTAATGTTGCAGCAATAAATTCAATGGCCTTTTCCATCATAAGGTGACCTATTTTTAGATGTCTGAAATCTTCATGACTCACTACCCGTCCAATGGCGACTTCATCATAATAAACGCCAGCCTTGAGAATTCGCACTGTGCCTATTGTTTGATGGTTTTCGTTTAGCACTATTAAGTGATAGGCGTCTTTATCTAATCCATCCAAATCTTGATAAGGACAATCTTGTTCTACAACAAAAACTTGCATGCGAAGGGCGACTAAATCATGAAATTCGTTTAACGTTAAATCATTAAAGTGTTTAATATTAGTTTTTAGCATGCCGTTTATCCTTGTTTTGAACCAATATTAATCTATCAGTTTGATAGTTTAATTGGATTGTTTATATTCGGGTAAATTTAAAAACAATATAATATGAAGAAAATTTACACTTTAATTTTAGGAGTCGCAGTGGCTTCATTCGCTCAAGCTCAAATTGACTTGACGGTAACTATGGACAACCATAATAATATGGATGCGACTAGTGACGATCCATTAAACATGGATTTTACAATTACTAACAATGGTCAAGCATTAACTGATCAAGACACTATTTACTTTGGACTTAACATTGGTTCTCAGTACTACACGACAACTGGTTTAGTTGCAGGTTCTGTTTCAGGAGCTACAATTACTGGTGGTCTTGCAAACGGAGCATCTTTTCAAGTAGATGTAGATGATTTAGCAGGAACTTGGTTAACTACTGAATTAGGTGGTTCAAGTGGAGATGTAAGAGTTGCTTGTATCGGTGTTGGTGATTCAGTTTTAGGAGCACCTTTCAGTTCTGAGTCTATTGCAGATGCTGCTGATAATATCGAGTGGGTAACTTGGAGTGATGCATCAGGAATTAATGATATCAATCTTTCTGAGATTTCAGCATATCCTAATCCTGCGTCAACTCAAGTAAACATCAACTTAGGTAACAACCAAATCGATTTCATTAACATCCTTGATTTAACAGGGAAAGTTGTTGATAGAATTCAAGTTTCAAACGCTGTTGAAGTAGTTAACTTAGCGGAGTATGAAAATGGAATTTATTTCTACCAAATTGTTAATGACGGTAAGGTATTAATTACTGAAAAAATCGTTGTTTCTAAATAAGAGATAATCTTTTTAAATAAAACCCGCTATGAGAAATCATAGCGGGTTTTTTGTTGCCATAAATTCAGCTGACTTAACTGATAACAATTCCGACTAGGGCTGGTTTGAATAAAAAGGTCTTTAAAGGCTGTTTAAGCAGAGATATTTGTATTTAAATGGTATGGTCGCAGAATTGAGTTCAATTCTTAAGAATGTCTTTGAATACGGGCATAAAAAAACCGCTCTAGCAAGCTAGAGCGGTTCAGTATTGCTAATTGCAATTAAATTATTTCTTTACGAAAGTATCTCTAGAGATTGATCCGTCAGCAGTAGTAAACTCATAGAAATAAGTTCCTTCAGCTAAAGCAGAAACGTCAATTGTTCCAGTTGAAGCATTTACATACTCAGTAGAAATTAATTTTCCGTCTAATCCATAAACAGATACAGTTTCAGCGTCTGCGTTTAATGTAAAGTTTAATACATCATTTGCAGGGTTAGGATAAACAGAAACTTCTAAGTTGTTTTCTTCAACTGAAGCATATTGTCCATAAACTTCAACGTCATCAAAAATCAATACGAATTCGTCAGTACAGTTAAAGTGTCTGATAACAACATAAACACCTGTCATACCAGCCATTGAAGAAATATCAAAAGACTGAGTTTCCATTACTTCACCAGCAGTTAAAGTTCCTTCAAATACAGGAGTAGGGAAAGTACCAGTAGCTAAACCAGGTAAATCAGCAGTAGTTGCTACATAAACAGCATAGTGCTCTTCAAACCATCCTGAAGCAGTAGTTTCTGATGAACCACATCCCCAATCTAAAACAGCACCAGTAGCTCCTGTTAAATCAATAGCAGGTGAAACAAAAATGTTATCTGGAGTTAAAGCAGCTGCAGTTCCGTTATCGTAAGAATAAGAAACAGCGCATCCACCTTGTGCATTTTGAAGTGCGTTAGTAGATCCTGTAAAGTCAATTGCCGACCATTCGAATCCATCACCGTCATTATCATAAGATGTCCAAGCTGCGAATCCAGTTGAATCGTTGCAAGAATAAACTTGCGCGTTAGCAGCAGCTAATGAAGCAACTGCAAATACAGATAGTAAAATTTTTTTCATATTATTTTTTTTAGTTACAGCTACAAAAATAGAGATAAATCTGTAAAATTCATAACATTTAAGTAATCTAACTGTTATCTTTATTTAACATTAATTTGTGTATTGCTATGTATGAAGGCGTTATAAAATCCGTTCGAAAAATAATGGAAGAAAAATTCTCTGGTGAATCAACCGGGCATGACTGGTTCCATATTGAACGCGTTTGGCGAAATGCCAAATTGATAGCTCAAAATGAAGCGTGCGATTCTTTTATCGTAGAACTGGCAGCGCTATTACATGATGTAGCCGATCATAAATTCGTGAAAAATGCTAATGAAGAAGCCGAAAAACGAATAAATCAGATATTGTTAGAATTAAATGTCGAGCATCACCAAATCAATCAGGTAATTGAAATCGTACAAAACTGTTCATTTAAAGGTGGAGTTTCTGAAAACAAGATTAACAGCATTGAAGGCTTTATAGTGCAAGATGCGGATCGTTTAGATGCGATTGGTGCAATTGGAGTTGCAAGAACATTTGCTTACGGAGGTAAATTTGGGAATGAAATTTACAACCCCAATATCGAGCCTCAAAACTTCAAGTCTGAAGAAGAGTATCGAAATAGCAGAACCCACACCATCAACCATTTTTATGAAAAATTGTTGAAACTGAAAGATGGAATGAATACTGAAACAGGGAAACGACTTGCCGAAGAAAGACACAATTTCATGTTGAAATTTTTAGAACAATTTTACGCAGAATGGGAAGGAGCTTGTTAAGCAATTTGTAAGTTTGTAAAAACAAGGTATGCTCAAGAAATTTATCATCTGTTTTTCACTTCTGTTGTCGTTGAACACAAAGGCGCAATCAGGCTTTCAATTGGGTCTAGAAGTTTCTCCCGTTTGGAATCTAAATGTGCATTATAATAAAGTTTTGGGCTTTGGACCAGCTGATGGAGGATATGGCTTCAATATTGGCGTGCCAGTAAAATGGTGGTTTAAAGAAAATATCAGTTTGCAAACTGGTCTGACCTTTGAATACATGGCCTTTGATAATAGAGTGAATAATACATTGTTAAGCAGCCAGCGTCACGGTTCAATCAATTTGCCAATCATGTTTAATCTCGCTTTGAGTGATACTTGGTACGGCGTATTTGGTACAGGCGTTAATTACAATGTGTTCAATCAAGCATGGTCTGGCTTTAGCGTGGATATATCTAGTCAGATCAATAGTTTTCAACCGTACATAGGCGCAGGCGTAAATACATTGTTGGAACGAGATAAAGGCGTTTTTGAATTTGGAGTTCAAGGTCGTTTTCATTTTATACAGTTATTAAATGAGAACGCTCCACAGTCAAATGATTTTTCAAGTAATATTCTAAGTCTTGATCTATTATTGCGATTTTATTTATTCAATAGATAAAATGTTGTAACCATTTAAGACTTTTTAATTAATGTAATTAGGAATGGTATTTGTAAATATTGAATGCAAAGTACCAACAACAAACCAACCGTATGAATAAAACTTTACTTCAATTCTCTTGTTTATTATTTTCTATTTTATTCTCAACACTTTCATTTTCTCAAGATGAAGAGGATGAGTCATGTGTTGAGCCTGATAAAAAAGCCATGAAATTGGTCAAAGAGGCTGAAAGCACAAAGAATTCAAAAATGGACAGGATTAAGGCTTATACGGATGCGCTTGCTATTGCGCCAGACAATGCCTATATCTACTTTTCTTTTGCCAACTTCAACTTTGGGCAGGCTGAAAATGTTCAAGCACAATTTGACGCCGGTAGAACAAACTTTACCAATTTGCAAAAAGCTTATGAGTCCGCTGCAACAGCATATAAAAAGGTAATACAATATTGCCCTGAATATCATTCAGATGCTTATTATAAATGCGGATATATTTATTATCTCTTGGGTGATAAAGGTCAAGCGGCTCAATATTTTAAACAATTCATAGAATTTAATGAACGTGACCCAAATAAATACGGAGAAAACTATTCTAAAAATAAAAAGGATGTAGAACAGATTTTACCTGAAATGGAATTTTTTGATAAATTCTTCAATAATCCCGTTCCTTATACCCCTGTGAAGGTAGAACATGTATCTTCTGAAAAAGAGGAATATTTACCAATGATCTCCCCAGACAACGAGTTGATATTCTATACAAGAAAAGGAAAAGATACTGATAAAGGAATCGTTTCTAACGTGATTGAAGAATTTACTTTAAGTCAACGACCACAGCCGAAAGGGGAATTCTCATCTGGAGATCCCTTAAGAGCTCCTTTTAATACTCCTGCCTATAAAAATTACGGTGGGGTTTCACTCTCATTGGATAATAAGGAAATGTTTATTTGTGCTTGCGAAGAAGTGGATTATCAGCAACATGCGAATTGTGATTTGTACGTAACAACTTTTGAAAGAACAGGAGAAGGAGGAAATGATTTTAAATGGACTGAGTTAAAAAATCTGGGGCCTAAAGTCAATACAAAAGATGGTTGGGAAGCACAGCCAACATTATCAGCTGATGGTAATACCTTATACTTTGCCACTTGGAGAGATGGTTCATTGTTAACGGATATTTATTATACAGAGCGGCAAAAAGATGGATCGTGGTCTGTTGCAAAACCGGTTCCTGGTCCGATTAACACGGCAGGGCATGATAAAGCTCCGTTCTTACATCAAGATTCTGAAACTATGTATTTTGTCTCTGATTGTTCACCTGAAAGAATGGGGGCCGGTGGTTCTGATATTTTCTACACGCGAAAAAATGATAAAGGAGAGTGGGAGATGCCTAAAAATATCGGATATCCTATAAATTCCCAGGCAAATGAAGTAGGACTTGTAGTTTCAACTGACGGACATTTGGCATATTATACCTCTAGCAGAGAATTGGGAAGTTATGATATCTATTATTTCGAATTGTATGAAGAGGCAAGGCCGCAAAAAATTCTCTTTGTAAAAGGAGAAGTGAAGGATGATAACGGTGAGCCTGTTAAAGATGCGACTGTTGAAGTATCCTACAAAAATTCAGGCGAAAGCGTAGAGATCAAAGTAAATGGTGATGATGGAAAATTTGCGGCTGTTGTAAAAGTTGATGAGGAAGAGCCAGAAGACGTGATGATTGCAATGAAAAAAGAGGGCTATTCGTTTGATACTAAACTAATCAAGGCCGAAGAAATAGAAGAAAAAGAGTTGACTTTTGAGACAGGTGTTGAAATGGAGATTCAAGAAATTGAAGTAGGGAAGGCCTTTACCATGGATAATATTCTTTATGACACCAGGTCTTATGCATTATCCGAAGATGGAAAATTTGTGCTAGATCAATTTGTGAAATTTTTAAAGGAAAATCCAACGGTCAAAGTTTCGATTCAAGGACATACTGATGACAAAGGGGATGCTGGAGAAAATCAAATTCTAAGTGAGAATCGTGCAAAAGGCGTGGTTTCATATATTGCTGAAAAAGGAATTGATAAAAGCCGTTTAAAGTATGAAGGATTCGGGGAGTCAAAGCCAAAAGTACCGAACAATTCAGATGCGAATCGTGCGCTTAACAGAAGAACTGACATCATGATTGATGATATGTAATTATGTTTAAGGATAACTCAATTAAGTCCGTTCAAGATTATTTTCGGGATAAGCTAGCTGATTATTTTCCATCAAGAGAAATAGATTTGTTTGCTTCTTTTTGTTTTGAAATCAAATTTCAATTATCAAAAACAGATTTAATTGTAAATCAACAACGATTTAGTGAATCAGAATTATTATGGTTCAGGTCTGTAATTAAAAGACTTAAGAATCAAGAGCCAATTCAATATATTCTTGGAGAATGTCATTTTTATGGATTAAATTTCTCTGTAGAACCCGGGGTTTTGATTCCAAGACCTGAGACCGAAGAATTAGTTGATATCATTATTAAATCTAAAATTAAAGGTGCCATTTTAGATATCGGAACCGGTTCAGGAGTGATACCCATTTGTCTAGCAAAAAAAATGCCTCAACTAAAAGTTTATGCGATTGATATTTCAGAAAAAGCATTGGCAATTGCAAGGCGAAATGCAAAACAGAATCAAGTTGACGTGAATTTTCACCTCTGTGATGTTCTGAATGAAAGGCTCCCAATAGATGGCTTGGATGTAATTATCAGTAATCCACCTTATGTCTTAGAGTCTGATAAAATTGAAATGGCCGATAATGTTCTGAATTTTGAACCTGCATTGGCTTTATTCGTAGATGATAAGGATCCGCTTGTTTTTTACCAACGAATTATAAATCTATGCGAAAATCACTTGAAAAAAGGAGGGAAGTTATTTTTTGAAATCCACGAGAAATTTGGCAATGATATTTTAAAGCTGCTGTTCTCATTTGAACGTGCTGAACTAATTAAGGATCTTCAAGGGAAAGACCGATTCATTGTTGCCATAAAATAAAAAAATCTCAACCCTATAAAGAATTGAGATTTTTAAGTTTTAATCGATTTTATTTTATTTCTTGACCACTTTGTGATTGATTACTTCAGTTCCAGCGATAATAGATACCATGTAAACACCATCTGCAAAATCACTGAAATCAAATTCAAAATTTGAATTGTCAATTAAAGTAGTTATCATGATTTTTCCATTCATATCTCTAATCACGATTTCTTCGTAATCTTCACTATTTTCAATGTAAACATTCAAAAGATCAGTGGCCGGGTTCGGGTAAACAGATGTAATACCTGTTTCTGTTTCTTTGATTGAAGCCGTTGAACCACCAGGATTGAATGCTGAATAAGATTTGTTTGATCTTGATGAATTGTAATCAGTCGCTTTAGTAGATGTACAAGTGTTGGTCAGATTAAATGTTACAAGATAGTCTAAGCCAGACGTTACTGGAGGGGTATCTTGGAATGTTGTAGTTGACGCACTTAAGCCAGGAGCTACGGTCACCCATCCATTTTGATCGTCAAAACGGTGCAAGTCAACTGATGAGTAGCTAATTCCTTCATATTTATCCCAAGCTACATCAGCATTTCCTCCGTTCAATTGCGTGACACAATGAATTGTTTTGTGAGGAAAGCTTGGGAAACTTTCTATTCCGCATGCATCATAAGTAGTAATATAATATCTCCATGATCTTGATACCGGAGAAGCTGCGTTATCTTGAAAAGAAGACTCTAAAGCATATGGTCGTTGAGCAACGAGTTCGTATTCACCGTGAGTGGTAGTTTCACGATAAACATTAAAACCAGAAATGTTTTGGGTAACATCTTTTTCCCAAACAAGTGTATTATAAATTAAGCTAGTGTCAACTGTCAGTAAGCAAATAGTAGGTTGATATGGTCGTTGTGCGGGGATAGTAAATTGTGCTTTTGTTACACATCCGGCGTCATCAGTAACAGTAACATCATAATCACCTGCACTTGCTCCAGTCATATCCTCTGTAGTAGCACCAGTATTCCAAACCGTTGAAATAATGTTTCCACCCTGAGGGAACACAGAAATATCAATTATTCCGTCATTAGCAGTACAATGCGCTCTAGAGATTTTTTCTAAGAATAATCCAGGACCATTGATATCAGGAACATTCGCTGTCCAAGAAAACTGACATCCATTCATATCTGTTACTGTACATGTATAGAATCCTGCCGACAATGGATTGATATCTTCTGATGTTTGTCCACTGCTCCAGTTCCATAAATAAGGTGTCGCTCCGAAAGGTGTTCCACCAGAAGTAGATATATCAATTAAACTATTTCCTGGAAGCCCGCCGCATTCTGCAGGTAGAATACTCTGTACATCTACATCAATAACTGGAGGGCTAATTAAAGTGTATTCATCATAAGCATGACAATTCATATCCGTGTGCACTTCAACTAAATATTCTCCTCCATTTAAAGAGTTAATGTCCTCTGTTGTTGCACCTGTACTCCAAAAGATTTCTGTTACGTTCCCGCTAGCAGATACACTCAAGTCAATTTCTCCGTCATAACTATCATGACAAAGTGGATGAGTAATCGTTTCTGAAAGTACCACATCAGTATCGCTAATATGAGCTGCGATAACCGCTTTACATCCGTAAGCGTTTTCAACATTGGCATAATATGTTCCAGAAGATAAATTAGTAACTGTTTCAGATGAACCAGCTCCACTAACTTGATCTCCAGTTGACCAATACAAATCATATGGTCCAGTACCGCCAGTAATAAAAACTTCGGCCTGGCCATCTGCGTTTCCACAAGTTGAATTTGTCTCAATCATAGATAATATTGCGGGAGGAGTTAAGATAGGATTATCAGATCCGTCAGCTGTACAACCTGCTGGACTAGTATATTGATAATAAACTGGTCCTGGATCGGCTGCCCATAAAACAGGGTCAAACATATGACCCTCGTGTTCCTCATCACCCCAGGTGTATTCTCCACCTTTTAAGTTTGCAAAATCATTTAAATCAATTGGCTGATCGTTGGTGCAAATCACTCCTGTTGACATATCGAATACCAATCCTAAATCTCCATACAAAGCAGTGTTTGTAATGGTTTCAGAAACCAGATTGTCCATAGCATTGTGCGAATCAATCGTAATATCAATGTTTGATAAGTTGAGACCAGAAGGAATAGTGGATTGAGCTCCAGCAGTTATCGTGAAAGTACGAAGAGTTTGCCCTGTTGAATAAGGCGGGTTATCTGGAGTCATTGTGAAGTATAAACTTCCATCATAATTATCAATAGTAATCGTAGTGCTGTCGCCATCAGCATCTTGTACTTGAATATTGATAATGTGCTGGTCGTAGCCAAATTGACAAAGCGTGTCAATTTCATAACTTAACAGGACCGGGTCATTTTGACTGAATGCAGTAAGTGATGCAAACGTTATAGCAAGAATTAAGAGTTTTTTCATTAGTAAGTATTTAGTTAATTTTTGATAACTTTTTGGTTATAAGATTCTTTGTCAGATAGTAAATGAACTATGTAAACTCCATTTGAAAAATGTGATACATCTATCTGGTTAAATGAATTGAAAACTACATTTGAATATAAAATTCTACCATCAATATCAGTCAGGACAATCGTTTCATATTTTTCTGGATTTTCAATATTAACCGTTAATAGCTCATCTACTGGATTCGGATAAATTGAGATAACTCCTGATTCGGTTTCTTGAATTGAAACAGTTGATCCACCAGGATTGAACGCTGAATAAGATTTATTTGATCGTGATGAATTATAATCAGTGGCCTTAGTAGAAGTACATGGTGAGGATAAATTAAAGGATACAAAATAATCTAGACCAGCTAATTCAGTAGGTGTTGTGAAAGCACTATTGGTTCCGGCCGGATAATTCCCCACTGGCTGCCATCCATTTACATTATCATGAGAAAATAGATCTACTGAGCTGTAAGTAATTCCTTCATAGTCGTCCCAAGTAACTGTATAGTCCGTTCCATTAGATGTATTTGCTACAGTATGAATGGTCTTGTGAACTAAACTCGGAGTACTTTCATTTCCACATGCATCATAAGCAGAAATTCTATACCTCCATGATTTATCATTAGGAGATGCAGCATTATCTTGCATAGTCGACTCTAAGTTATAAGGACGAGTAGAGATTAATTCAAATACACCTTGTGTCATAGTTTCTCTGTAAACCTTATAACCTGAAATTGTTTGAGTAACGTCTTTTTCCCAAACAACTTGGTTGTAAATTAAAGAAGTGTCAACAGTTAGTAAACACATTTCTGGTGTTTCTGGAAGTATATAAGGAACATTCGCAATTAACGTTCGGGTGCAACCATTAGTGCCAGTTAATACAACGGAATAGTCTCCTGCAGCTAGGCCACTGATGTTTTGCGTAGTTGCCGAATTGTCCCATAGAATAGATTGAACAGGTGTTCCGCCATTCCATACTCCCAATTCTATTGCGCCTTCTGTTCCGCCACAAGACGCGCTTGTGATGTTATTCACCCAAGCATCTGGTGCACCAAAATCAGGAATTACTCCTTGGTAAGTGGCTTGACAATTGTTTGCATCTGTTATTGTACAGGTGTAAACGTCTGCAGGAACATCATTTAAATCTTCAGTTGTTGCACTGTTACTCCATAAAAAAGTACATGGTAAAACTCCAGATACGACATCAATATCTATATCGCTATTAATTAGAGGATTTGATGTCGTA
>JAUHXX010000353.1 GCA_030426825.1 Bacteroidia bacterium
CACAATTCATTTTGCTCTACAACGGCAAAGCCTTCATTGAAGAGCAAAGCATCATCAAATTTTGGATTCACAATTATCTTTCCAAGCTTATTGATATAGCCATATTTTCCGTCTTTTTTAATTGCAGCTAAGCCTTCAGAAAACCACTCTACACTTTCAAATCGATAATCAATTACCAAATTCCCCAGCTTATCAGAATATCCCCATCCTTTTGCATTTTTAACTGGATAAAAGATCTTATCTGCCATGTTTAATTCTTTCAACAAATCTGATTTGAATGGATAATCTGGATATTCCTCACTAAAGAGTTGAATAGTTTCTGCAGAATATTTTTCCTGCATTTTAGCGTTGTACAATTTGATCCAAGCGCGTGATACATTTTTGTTTGCAGGGAATTCAACAATGAAGTTTCTATAGGCTTCTACGGTTCCTGTTGCTGTTGAAATTTCAAATATTTTATCTTCTGCTTCACCTTTATATGGACTGTCTGGGTTGGACTTGACGAAATTGACATAATCTATAAAGTTATTGGAGAAGGTTTGCTCCACATAATGTGTTTTATGGAACTGCTGAGTCGCTTCGGTAGTAAATTCGGAACCTGGGTAAGCATTCAAAAATGTTTTATAGTCATCTGATTTACCTGATTGAACTGCTTGCTCAAAGGCCAATTTATCTCTTTTATAAATTGCAGAATCTAAATCTGGACTCCATGGATTTTTATCGATAAAATCTTGAAAACCAAAGATTGAATTCACATCAACAGCTCTTTGGTAAAACAAGTCAGAAATGTGATCCCTTTGTTTCCAAATCATTGCACTGTCCAACTCCAATTGTTTTTCGTATTTCAATTTAGTTTTTTGATCAGTCGTAGTAAAGGTTTCAACGCAAACAGAAATTTTTGAGTAGGCCGAATCAAGATTCGTAAACGGATTATCTGTTCTTGCATAAATGATACTCAATCCAAATTTGGAAGGAATAGGGTGTTTTTTTTCGGATTTTTCAAAGAGTCGCTTGGCTTCAAAATAATTGAAAATCTCCAGAGCTTCAAAGGCCTTATTCAACTTCCCAGCAAAGCCTATAAAAGAGCTGGTTAGCAATAAAATCAAAAGGTATTTAAAGGCACGATTCATTTAATTACAAAATTAATCTTTTCATCAATTCAGCGCATCAGATTTCGAACAAACCATATAATTTAAAATAAAAGCGGCAATTCATGGCTATCAATTAAGCTATACTTGTAAATTTGCACGCTTACTATTTTCTGTTAATGGTAAAAATTGCTGACCGAATATTATTTTACATCATACTAAAGCCGCTCTCCTACCTGCCATTAGGGGTGTTATACTTTTTTTCGGCGATAGTTGGTTTCTTGACGTTTCATCTCGTGAGATACCGTAGAGCTGTTGTGCGTGAGAATTTGGTCAACGCATTTCCTAAGAAATCCGAATCAGAAATTAAAAAAATTGAAAAAGACTTCTACAAGCGTTTTGTAGACTTCATCTTTGAAAGTATTAAAGCTGTTAGTATTGGAGAAGCTGCTTTGATGAAAAGAACAAGCATTAAGAATCCTGAATTAATTCAAGAGTATTACGACAAGGGCCGAAATTTAATTATCACTTGCGGGCATTTGAATAACTGGGAGTTTTATGCACTGAGTTTACCTAAACAAGTTCCTTATAAAACCTTCTCAGTATATCAACCATTAAAAAATTCATTTTACGATCGTATTCTATATAATTCAAGATCTAGAAATGGCATGCGCTTGATTGAAACCAAGCAGTTGATTCCGTTCTTCAAAGAGGATACACCAGATTTAAGAATGGTGGTAATTGTGAATGATCAATCACCTTCAAATAAAGAAAAAGCATATTGGAACAACTTCTTAAACCAAGATACTGGTTGGAATACGGGTCCAGAAAAGCTGGCGACCAAGTTCGATTATTCGGTCATTTTCGGACATTCAAGAAGAGTTAAGAGAGGATATTACGAAGTTGAGTTTGCTGAAATTAGTGAGTATCCAGCGAAAACAGCTGAAGGTGAAATAACAGAAGTTTATACCAGATTACTTGAAAAACTAATTATCGATTCGCCTGAGTCATGGTTATGGTCACATAAGCGTTGGAAGCATAAGCGTCCATCTCACCTTTAATTGCTAAATTCAAACTAATGAGTGCAATTCCATTAGCTGAACGAATGCGTCCTCAAAAAATTGAGGATTATATTGGGCAAGATCATATTCTCGGTGAGAATTCTGGCTTAAGAAAAGCGATTTCATCAGGCAATATCCCCTCTATGATATTTTGGGGACCTCCTGGAGTTGGCAAAACCACCTTAGCACAAATCATTGCAAATACAGTCGATAGGCCTTTTCATGCACTGAGTGCCATTAATTCTGGCGTCAAAGACATCAGAGAAATCATTGCAAAAGTTGATAATCAAGGATTGTTCGGGAATAAGAATGCCATTTTATTCATAGACGAAATTCACCGCTTTAGTAAATCACAACAAGATTCACTTTTAGGAGCAGTTGAAAAAGGCATCATCACTTTAATTGGAGCTACCACTGAAAATCCGTCATTTGAAGTGATTTCAGCCCTGCTCTCGCGTTGTCAAGTTTATACTTTACAGCATCATTCTAAAGAAGAACTCACTGGATTGATGCAAAAGGCATTGACAACTGACTCTATCTTAAAAGGAGTTAATGTTGATTTAAAAGAAACAGAGGCCTTGCTTAAGATATCAGGAGGTGATGCGAGAAAGTTACTGAATGGATTGGAAATGGTGGTGTCACAGCTGGATGGAGATCAAATTACCATCACTAACGAAGCGGTTACTCAAATTTTGCAGCAAAATATTGCCATGTATGATAAAGATGGCGAACAGCATTACGATATTATTTCAGCATTTATCAAATCAATCAGAGGATCTGATCCTAACGCAGCAGTATATTGGTTGGCTAGAATGATTGAAGGCGGTGAAGATCCAAAATTCATTGCAAGACGATTAATCATTTCTGCCTCAGAGGATATAGGATTAGCAAACCCCAATGCTTTAATGATGGCCAATTCAGCCTTTGACGCTATTAATAAAATCGGTTGGCCCGAAGGACGTATAGTGCTTGCACAATGCGTGATTTATTTGGCCTCTTCGCCAAAAGGAAACGGTTCATATATGGCAATTAACCGAGCACAATCATTAGTTAAAGAGACCGGAAACTTAGCTGTCCCATTGCATTTAAGAAACGCCCCGACCAAATTAATGAAAGACTTAGGTTACGGTGAAGAATATAAATACTCTCATGATGGAGCGAACAATTTTATTGCGCAAGAATTCTTTCCTGACGAACTGAGCGG
>JAUHXX010000354.1 GCA_030426825.1 Bacteroidia bacterium
TAGATGTTCAAATGTCTGCCAATGACGAATTGCCAGTTGTAGTTGTAAATGGTAAAATTTCAAGCGGAGGTGGATCTGAGATTAAAGCAGCAAAAGACACGAAAGATGATAACAAAGTAGTTACTGTTCAAACTGCTTCACAAATGGAGCAAAAAGGTGCTGGTGATGTCGCAGATGCAACGAAAAAAATTACGGGATTGTCAACTGTAGGGTCGGTTTTATATGTAAGAGGATTAGGTGATCGATACAATGTGGTTTACATGAATGGATTACCATTACCCTCTCCCGACCCAGACTTTAGAGTGATTCCTCTTGATTTGTTCCCAACTGATGTGGTCAGCTCTGTTCAAGTTTCTAAGGTAATGTCTCCAGAATTTTATGGTGATTTTGCAGGAGGTGCTTTCAATATCACCACCAAAAGCTTTTACAATGAGCCAACATTCAAAATGTCTATGAGCACTGGAGGTAATTCTCAAACTACGGGTAGAACGTTCAAAACCTATAATGGAGGGAAATTAGACTTTCTTGGGTTTGATGACGGCACTAGAGACATCCCTGAAGGCGTTTACGCGAATTCAAAAGATTTAACTTCTTTCCCTGGTGTCAACGATTTATTTCCAGACAAGTTATACAATACTAACCCAGATATAGGATCAGATTTTCAAAATAATTTTGGGTTAATTGAGAAAACTGCCAGACCTAACACAAGCATTTCAATGACAGGCGGAGGGTTTATTCCTTTCTCAAAATCAGAAGATAAATCTAAAGGTTTTGGGATCATGGCTTTACTTAAAAATGATAATAAGCTATCTTACCAAGAAGGTGTTGTAAAAATCATCAATGCACAATCTGAAGAGCGATTAAACTATGATGTTTATAAGTACAATTATGAAACCTCAACTACTGGGCTATTGAACTTGTATTTGCGTTTAAACCCTAATCATAACATTTCATTCAATTCAATTTTCGTGAATAAATCAGATGATGAAACAAGAGAAACATGGGGATATCATTTTGACTATGACCCTTTCAATGTTTACTCTAGAAGAATGACTTACTCGCAAAACTACCTCAACGTAAATCAAGTTATTGGAACGCATAAACTAATGACCCATAAAGAAGACAAAAACTTCGCGCGCTTAATTGTTGATTGGCGTGGATCAGTAAGTTTTACAGGAAGCAAAGAACCGGACAGAAGACAATTAGTAGCATTATACACAGGAGACAGAGAAGAAACAGGTGCTTACGATATGTGGAACGCCTTAGATGTTAATGAAAATCACCGCTTTTTCTCAATATTAAAAGAGCAAGAAATTGCGGCAAAGGGTCAGGTGGCTTACGTATTGAAATTTAAAGAAGAATTGAACAAACGTAAACAAGTTGAAGTGGTTGACTTAATTACTATCAGAGCTGGTGTGGATTATAAGACCAAAACCAGAGAATTCGATTATAAACAATACAACTACAACATTAAAGCCTTATCTGACAGCATTCAGCCAATTGACATCTACAACACAGATTATTATCTATCTAACGAAAATCACACAAGTGGATTGTTCTATATAGATGAGTTGTCGAACTTTGGTTCATCATATTTGGCTGAGCAAACAGTGTTAGCAGGTTACGTAGATGCGAAGTTCAGATTCAATAAATTACAAGTAACACCTGGAATCAGATTTGAAGATGGTTATCAAAGAGTGTATAATAGAAATCAAACAGTACCTTCTGAATTTAACAATACAATTGTACCAAACGACCCAATGCAAGGCCTGCTACCTAGCCTAATATTAAAATATGATGCCTCTGAAAAAGATGTTTTCAGATTCGTAGCAAGCAAAACACTTACCCGTCCTAAATTTAACGAAGTAGCGCCATTTCAGTATATCCAATTCTTTGTTGATTTCAGATATGAGAGATACCCTAGCCCAGGTCAAATGATTACTATCGGAGGGTTTTACAAATACCTAAAAAATCCTATCGAACAAACTATGAGAGGTACAGCATCTGGCCAATTAGCCAGTTTTTCAAATGCCAAACAAGGGCATGTAGCTGGTGTAGAAGTTGAGTATGTTAGAAGTTTAGATTTCTTAGTTAAAGAAGAGAAGAGAGATTCATCTTTCTTAAAAGATTTCGGATTAGGATTTAATGCATCTTATATGTGGACACAAGTTACCATTGATACATTGGATGCGGGAAATATCAGCACGAATTATAGAAGACCATTGGAAGGAGCATCTCCGTTTCTTGTGAACTTAGACCTCAGATACCAAAAGCGATTAAAAAATGAAGATGGAAAATCTAAAGATGTATTAGTTGCATTGGCTTACAATGTCTTTGGAAGAAGATTAGTTGCAGTAGGAGGAAATGGAATTGGTGATCAATACGCTCAGCCAGTGGGAACGCTTAACCTTGTATCAAAAATTACATTTGATGAGCGTTTCTCTATCGGAATAAAAGGAAAAAACTTATTGAATCCATTCATTAATGTAGTTCAAGAAGACATGCAAAATGTAGGTCAAGAATTACAAGTATCGAGTTTTAGAAGAGGAATTGATTTTAGTTTATCATTATCCTACAATTTTATTGGTAAAACAAATTCTAAAAAACAGAAAGTAGATTAATTGACGTTTAGTAGCTCAAAGTACTTTCTAAAGCGATTCGCCATTTGGCAATCGCTTTTTTTGTTCAATCTTAAGCCAATGTTAAGTAGCAATTCACCATTAGATAACCTAAGTATAACCTCAGCTTAAATGCATTGGCACGTAAGCTACCGATATTTGTATCAATAATAAATGAGAAAAATAAAAGAAATGAAACTAAGAAAATCAACTATCATTGGAATGGCACTTTTAGGAGGTGTTATCATGGCAACTCCTTCTTGTAAGAAGAAAGGATGTACAGATCCAACTGCAGACAATTACAATGCAGAAGCCAAAAAAGAAGACAAAGACAACCCATGTACTTATACAGACAATCCTTGGGATGATCAAGTTATAAATGGAGTTGAATACAAACAATTATCTGGAAATATTACTGCAGATTTAACTTTAGATGCCTCATCAAACTGGTTATTATCTGGTGGCGTATTTGTTAATGACGGAGTTACTTTAACGATTGAAGCAGGAACAACAGTTCAACCCGCACCTGGAATATTACCGCTGGTTGATCGAAGAATACCGCGTCTCCCTCTTCGCCCAGCAACTCGGCACCGGCGTCCCCGTCAGCGTGGCCAAACTGCAGGAGCAATGGGAAAAGGTCATCGGCTGAATTTCTCCAGAGCTTGCCCCGGCAGAATATTTCGTAATGATGAAATGTGTGAATGGTCCGAAACTATTCAGACAAGCAG
>JAUHXX010000043.1 GCA_030426825.1 Bacteroidia bacterium
CGTAATTGCATCAAACGATACAATTGTATGTGATCAGGCGGTGGCAACATTATTTGCAAACTATTTAGGAACAATTTCTGGAATTACTTATTTATGGAACAATGGTGCCACCACTCCTTCCACTACTTTTTTAGGAGGCGCAAACTCACAAGCCATTATAGAAATCAATGGGGATGGTGGTTGCTATGGTACAGACACAGTTCAAATTGATATCCCTCCTTTTCCGGTGGTTGATTTTACTAGTTTTCAACCATGTGGCGATCCCAATTCAGGATATATTGTCGCCAACCCGATTTCAGGTTGGACGCCTTTTGATTACTCTAAAGATGGTGGAATAACCTATCAAACAAGTAATACCTTGACTAATCTGAGTATTGGTAATCATACAGTTTTTGTGAGAGATACACTAAATTGCGAGTATTCTTATCCTGTTTCGATTAGCGAAAACAGCAGTATTGCAACACCTCAATTTTTATTTTCAACTTATAATTATCAATCTGATACGGTTATTGTGGTCAATGTCAGCAGTCCCCCCACCGATTAAGTTTCACTATCACTATGGATGGTTATTATGGAACTTGCATTAGTTCAATTACAAAACAAATATTTGTTTCAGAGATTGACACGAATGCCGCAAACCCCTATAATGACAATGGTATCAAATCTTTGACCTTATATCCTAACCCTACTAATGGGACTTTTACAGTTGACTTAGAATTCTTTGCTTCGCAATCTTGCTCAATCGCAATTCAGGACATGCCTGGTAACTTGATTGATCAAATAGATTACCCTGAAAGCATATCAATTTCTCAGAATTTTAGCATGGATTTATCGCTGAATAATGGCACCTATATTTTAAGGGTTTTCTCAGAGTTTGACAGCGCTTATATCACATTCATCTTGAACAGGTAGCAATTGAACTCAGCATTTAAATACTTAATAATCCTCCTTACATTGGCCACAAATGTTCATGGACAAAACCTAGATAAAATTGGGAAAGAAGGAATGTTAAAAGTTTCTGGCGGATTATCATTTAACACAGTCACCTACGCTCAATCTGGGTTGATTATTCCTACAAGAGATCCTTTTGCATGGTACGCATCTGGCAACCTTAATTTATCAATTTTAGATGTTTCCCTTCCTTTCACATATACCTATTCTAATTTAGCTGGAGGTAACTTCAGACAGCCGTTTAATCGAGCTGCAATTCATCCTTCATACAAATGGATCAAAACGCACATTGGACTTGTAAATATGAATTTTTCTCCATATACCCTTTCGGGTCATTTATTTTTAGGAGGAGGAATTGAACTCACACCGGGTAAATGGAAAATTCAAGCCATGGGCGGCAGGTTACAGAAAGCTGTTCAATATGATGCTCTCCTTAACAACATTGATCAGATGACTTATCAGCGATTTGGCTACGGTTTAAAAGTCGGGTATGAAAATAAAGGATACAGCGGTGAGGTTATTTTGCTGAAAGCAAATGACCAATCTAATTCACTCAATTTCATCCCCTTAAACAGCACAGTAAGACCGCAAGACAATTTGGTAATGAGCATTAAAGGGAAGGCAAAAATCATAAGTGGATTAAATATAGAGGCGGAATACGCACTATCAGGTCTAACGCAAAACGTAAATGAAATTAATGACTTAAACTCAGGTTCACAAAACTTTATTCATCCACTAATCAATGGAAATGCAACCACCGATTTTTTTAACGCTTACAATGCATCAATTAAGTATAGTTTGAAATTTATGAAACTTGGATTTAAGTATGAGCATGTTGACCCGGGTTATTTAACTCTAGGAGGATACTATTTCAATAATGATATTGAGAACTTCACTTTCACACCGGCCTTCACTCTATTCAAAAAAAAACTAAACATAGCATTAAATACCGGTTTCCAAAGAAACAATCTTGACAATACTAAAGAAGGTACAACAAACCGTTGGATAGGAAGCGCTACAACTACTTATATTCCATCTTCGAAATTTGTCTTGACCGGGACATACTCAAACTTTAGCACGTTCACCCAAAACAGACCAGTAACTGATCCTTTTTACTATCAACCGGCAGACACATTAAATTTCTTTCAACTCACACAATCAGCATCTGGTATGATCTCTTATAATTTTGGAGAAAAGAGTATTAAAAGTGTCATTCAATTATTATATAATTATCAAGAATCTACAAATCTCTCTGGGAATGTCCAAAACGCAGGAGCTTTCGGAACAGGGGTCCAAACAAGTGAGGCAGGCATCCCTTCGAAAGTACACATGACAAATGCGTCCTATACTGCACAACTCGCTTCAATTGAATCTAATTTGACATTTGCCGCAAATATGAATAGAACAAACATGTTAGATCAAAAATCTACTTTTTTTGGCCCTACTTTAAATTTTCAAAAAGGTCTGTTTAACAAAAAAGGAAATTTAGGTGCAGGAGTAACTTACAACAGACAATACACAAATGCAGACTTAGCAAGTAACATCATGAATTATAGACTTTCTTTTCAGGTAAATCCGGAATTGAAAAACCAAAAATTTGGAAAATTTGGAATTACGGCAAACGCCAATTTGATGCAACGTTTTGCTGTTATAGCCACACAAACTAATGTGAGTGAATTAAATGTAACGATAAATTTGAATTATAATTTTTAGTGTGTTCTCGATACATCCGCCTGAGGCGAATATTCGAACAAACAAAAAATAAACTTCTTTTCTCCCACTTTGGTGGGATTAAAGGGGATGACAAAATGAAAAATTGGATAAGAAATACCGTATTGATGATTTTGCTGTTATTGGCAAGCATTGGTCGTGGACAAAATTATCCTGTTCAAGCATTTGTGCAATTGACACCTCCCTACTCTTCTTATTTACCTGATTATTCTGACCCATTCAACAATCAATTAAAAGTTCTTCTTACGCTAACAGATTTTTCTGTTCCATCTTATCAAGTCAAATTAAGATTGCGTATTGAAGGACAGGGATATACCATTCAATCTGCAGATCTGACAAACTTCCCAGCTATATTGTTGAGCCCTGGTGTACCTGTAGAAATTTCGGGATCTGATCTGGCACCCTATTTAGCCACGCAAAATTTAATTTTCAATGGTATTGATGTCGCTAATTATGAGCAGAGCAAAATTCTTCCTGAGGGCCCTGCGACTATTTGTATTGAAGTGGTAGACATTCCAACGGGTGCGATTCTTGGAAACGAATCATGCGCTCAAAGTTGGTTTTACAAGCACCAAACGCCTTTACTGAATTTACCAATTTGTGGCAGCGAAATCACTCCAACAAGCCCTCAATCAGTTATGTTCCAATGGACTCCAATGCACATGTCTATTGGGCAAAACACAAATTATCAATTCGAACTTTTCAAAGTATATCCAGAAGGAGATGACCCGAATGTTGTTGTAAGCAATCCATTTTTAAAAATAGCAGACATTACAACAAGCAATACGTTTGTGTTGTATGACCTTACAAACACTCCATTAGAAATTGGAGAAGAATATGTTTGGCGGATTAGAGCCTCAGATATTACTGGTCGAGATTTGTTCAATAACAGCGGCTATTCACAAGTATGCACGTTCACTTATGGCAATGTCGCTGGTTCTCTTTTAGATGGATATAATATTCAATTAAATTCAGTAGGTACGTCAAAAAGGCAAGGTAAAGCCACCTGGAACACTTCTGGAATTATTGATGAATACATTCTAGAAGTTAGAAAAACTGGAAACCCAAACTATCAATGGTTCCCTTACCCTACAACCAACGGAGAATTAAAAGTTAATAATCTTGAACCAGAAACAGAATATGAATGCCGTGTTAAAGGAAAATTAGCTGAGGCCGAAACAGATTGGAGTAATACTTCTGTTTTTACAACCTTGGCTCAACAAGATTATGCTTGTAATAACGAAGCAATTCCTGGACTTCCACCAGTTTTTAAACCAGCAAGCTCTGTAGGAACTGGAAATATTGTTCAAGTTGGGCAATTTGAAATGATAGTTGCAAGTGCTCAACCATCTGGTATTCAAGGATCTTTTACTGGCGAGGGAGTGATTTTTATTCCTTTTATGATGATGCCATTAGCTGTAGAATTTGAAAATGTCATGATTGATGAAAACCTTACTGTTCATGCCGGACGTGTAAACGCAATTACAAAAGGAGTTGCAGCTTGGGTTAATGAAGGAGTAACCCATTCCATCCCTGGCACCGTTGACAGCTATACTTCTGATCAACAAGATTCAATCGTTGTCTTTTATTTTGGCAATGAATCATTAGAATTTGATTGGCCAACTCCAGGCAATACAGTAACGGTAACAGACGAATCTAACAAGCAATATGTTATTGACGAATATGGTAATGTAACAGAGAGCTACATCATTGAATACGACAGTGAAAGCTTAGATGCAACAGCCAATTATCAGGTTATTTTCAAAGAAGCTTCTTCAGATCAATTTGGATTTGATGAAAAAGAATATGACCCTTGGACGCTTTTCTATCCTTGTATCCTATTATCCGACAGCAGCAAATACTTCACATCATATAAGGCGATCAAGGATGGTCAAACGGACCAGGTTAAGGCAGAATTAATTTCTGATCAATCAGCCACCACCATCACCTTCAAAGATGAAGATGGGTCGACCTATTCATCTTCAGTTGCTGGCAACACCTACACCATTGATTTAAACACTCTTAGTGACCCCGAATATCTATATGCATATGATAATAATGGCCTAAAACTCGGAAAGCTGAACCTTATCGTCTATGAACAAAAAGATATAGATGTAGTTTTAGTTCCGGTTAACGGAGCAACGGCAACAAATGATGCAAATTTGACGAGCTATCTCAATAATATCTACAGAGCTGCTAACCTTAATTTCAACATCTCAACTGATTCGAATTTTCAATCGACTTTTGATATAGATGGTAACGGCTTGCAAAGTGCATCAGATGAAGAGCTGAGTAATTACTCAGCTGAAATGAAAGCCTTGCGTGACGAGTATTTTGACGCTAATCCAAGTGCGAATAAAGATGCCATGTATCTGTTCGTGGTTCCAAGTTTTGATGATCCAACAGCTGACGGATATATGGTGAGAGGCAAATCAATGGGCTTTATAAAATCTGGCGCAGCCGATAGAACTTATGCACATGAGTTGGGTCATGGTTTTCAGCTGAGGCACAGCTTTCCAGCTAATGTAAGCGGCTCAACCACGAATTTAATGGATTACAGCAATGGAGAAGATTTAGCAGGTTTTCAATGGAAAGGAATTCGTGACTTTTCTTTTGCATTCAGTTTTTTGGATGATGCTGAGGATGGGGCATCTTTAACAATACTTCAAGGCAAACCAGATCATATAATTGCGGCTGACTTTTTGTTTGATCATCTTGGAGGTAACTCATTGCCAGGCTCACTTACTATGCTTAAGTATGTTGCTCCTGGCGGAAATGAAGTAAGTGTTGGTTTCTTTCAGGAATTAGCAGATGATGATCAGGTCATTTACGAGATTGAACTAAAAAGTAGTATGTCTCTGGATACTTTAAAACAAATCACTAGAGATTGGGGGATGGATTTAGGTTATAGTTATGCCTACTATGTTTGGTCAACGCCAACATTTGACCATAGTTACGCAGTTTGGTTGGATCAATATTACTTACAAAAACCACCTCTGGTTGTTGAAATGATTGCTCGTATTGTTGCTGGGCCATTTTTAGCTACTTATGGATTTAGCTATGATGAGGATGCCTTAACAGGCAATCAACTACAAGGCTGGGATTACTTTTGGAATGCCCTGGAATTTATACCCGCGGCGGCTTTTGTTACCAAAGGGATAAAAAGTATGAAAGTACTGAAGAATGGGAATCAAACTGTTGATGTAATTGAGAATAGTATTAAAGTTCTAGATAAAACGAAATTTGCCAAAGTCAGATCACTGGATGAATTAGCTCCGAATGGCTCAATACCCCCAAACAGTGCCACAAACAATTTGTTTCATAAGTGGTTTGATGAATTGTCTGAAGCTGAGCTAAATTTAATTTTACAAAACTCTAAACTGAAAAAGACTCTGCAAAATAGGATACGCTGGCCTTCTTCTTTTCATGAATGGTGCATGGTATGTGAAATTCAAAAATTCAAATCTTGGAACGTTCCAATGTCGGAAATTCATAGGTTTAGAACTAAAACGAACTCTCTGACATGGAAGGTTCCGAGTGATATACCGAATATTGGAGGTCAAGTTGGTGGGCACGGAGCTACAGGCTCAACCACATTTCATAATGAACTAAGATCAATGATTCAGAACTGTAGTAGCTTATCCGAGTTCAATTCAGGATTATCTCTGCTAATAAATAGATGGCAAATTGATCCTAGCCTATTACCAAGCATAATAAACTAAACATGGAAGCAATTATTGAAGATTGGGTAAATTTTTGTACTGGCAAAAAATCGTTTGAAGAAGGTCACTTTTATTCTCTTTTTCACGGGATTAACTCAAGGCAAGAACTCGAAAAAATTTTTCAATTCTTTGACCAAAAGTTAGACTTAATAGAGAGGACAAAAAGGTATCTGGAATTGAGATCTTCTCAAAACATGAAAAGGGCAGATGAAAATTTATTAAAAAAATTTCTACATGAGGATTTAAAAGAAAAGGAAACGATTCTGAAGATAAATTCAAGTTTAAGAGAAAAATACTCTCAACTTCAAATAATTTATGTTGAGGATCATAAGAAAATAGAAGAGCTCAGATTTGATGATCAAACATCTCAAGAATTTTTTGATTTTATAGATTTTGAGCTTGTTCATGAGGATGAACGCATAGATATACTGTACGATTCCTTTTACGGTCTTACGGCGGACTTTGACTATAGATTATTTCTTTTTTTACCTTTTATTAGAATCGAGTATGACATGACCAGTCTGATCGAGTTTAAAAAAAAGGGTGGTGTCTATGCAATTCAAGAAAATAATTTACTTTTCTCTATGCAGATAAATGACAGTTCCACGGCTCAGCCAGTTTGATATTTTTGCACAAAAAGTAGTATCTATGAAGACTACTACCGTCACCAACGTGGACAATTGGCTTGCTTCAAATCCAATTAAAAAAAATCTCGACAATTTGGAGTTCGGCAAACTAACTGGTGATGGAATTACATGGAATGGGACGAATATTAAATATTTAGAAGCTGAAGTTCATATTTATATGCCAAAAGAGAAATTCACGCCTGCCATAGAAACTCAATTGCTGAACAAATTGGCTCTGGAAAGACCTGAATTAACTTTTAAAATAAATACAATTGAGGACTTCGTAAATTAAAAAAAAAAAAATGAAAATCTCGGACCCCTGGATAGCTAAAGAAGCTTTTGAAAACATATCGAAAATAAAACAAAAACTGGACTACAATAAATGGGTTGATTTTATAGAATCAAATCTAGACTATTTTACATGGCTCGAAAACACTGACAAGGGAAAAAAACTATGGAGAACATTAACCTTATACCAGAAGGTTTTAAAAAAGCCGTTATTGAAGGACATAAAAAGAAACAAGTATGCGCAGAATTTAATGATCGAAAGGGGTATCATGAGGTTATAATAAAATTCAACGAGGAGTTAGGCGTTCTTGGTACAACATTTCAAAAGCCTATTACAAAATTTCATCTTAAGTGGCTAATTGAAATGGCCGAGCATTTAGACGCATTTGTTTTGAACAATGGCAGGGTAATTATTGATGAAAGTTTTGTAAAAAAAATGAGCTGACTATGATTCCCCACTCCACAGTAGCTCAGCTGCCATGCCCTTTCAAACAATCAAATAAACAAATCATGGCACAAACTACTCTTCCACTGAAAGCCACAAATCAGCTCAAGTTAAATACACCTATTTGGGACCAAAACTAGGTATAAATAGACAGGTTTACAAAAGTGATATTTTTGATTTATTACTTGGAGGCACGGTTCAATTTGAATTTCTAATATTCTCAAAAGAAAGTGAATATTTTGATTCTACAATAGGCTCTTGGATACATTTTTATTATGGCGGATCAGACCAATCTGGTGGATATACTAGTGTTTCTTCAAATAAGTTTGATGCAATATCTTTGAGAAAAACACATTTAAGTTTAGGATTGAATTGTAGTCCAAGATTTAAATTCAGCCAATTCATGATTTCAGTAGATTTTGAGATGGGAATCAATTCTGTAAACAGAACCTACAATAATCATGAACCTCCAGTTAAATATGATAAAGTTGATATCAAGAACAGGCCAAGATTCTATTCTCAAATTGGCTTTTCATTCGCCTATCAAATTCCTAAGAAAAGTCAGTAAGTGATGAGCATGACTGCTCTTCAGCCTGGTCCATCATTCTACACCCTAAGAATGTCCTGGTGATCAAGAGGACCCGAGAGCACCGTTCACTATCATCACTCTTCACCAAAACCGCATTGTGCGTCTCCTTTCACGGGCTCTACCTCTACTCTGTCTTGCTGCGGAGGTGCAACCATGCCATAAACTTGTTTGCTGCCGCAACCAACTAAAATTAGGAACAAAGCCATGATCGGCAGCAGAATAGCAAAGCGTTTTTTAGTACTTGCCTTTCGTATGGTATTACGATAAACACGAGTCGCTCCTTCACGCCAATCACCATAAGCACCTTCAACCTGATACGCCTTATAAATGCCACATGCGGATATTTCTGAATTTGAAATGGCTGCTTGCTCAAATTCAGTCAGGTTTTTATTTGAGTAGTCAAACACCTTTTTATGACATTGCTGACAAGCATAGCCTCCGTCACATTTAGGCATGTTTTTGACCTCTACCGGGCAATTGAATTCTAATTTAAAGTCGTCCTGCTTTTTCATAACATATGGTTTTTCTAATTTGATGGACTTATTAAAGAAAGGGTTGCATGCTTTTAAAACGACTATAGCATAAATACTTTGCCTGCGTGGTCAAAGATGTTAACTTTGGGTAGAATGAAATTTGGATTTTTAAAACGGTGGAAATTTTGGAGGAGGCTGATCATCTGGTCGCTTCTTGTTCCAATACTCCTCTTTTTTACCGTTGTCATGATCGTTTATTGGAAGCAAGACGCCATTGTACAAAAATTAATTTCAGATCTGAATAAAGACTTCGTGGGAGAAATTGAAATTGAAGATTCTCATGTTAGCCCTTTTGAAAACTTCCCTTACATCTCTATAGATCTTGATCACGTTAAAATTTATGAAGACAAGGAAAATCATAAAGATCCAATTTTAGATATTGAGGATGTTTATGTAGGATTTGATTTATGGACACTTTTAGCGGGTGATTATGATATCAAACTGCTTGAATTAAAGAACGGTTACATCCATGCGATTCAGCATGAAGACGGAGAACTGAACATTTCTAAAGCCTTGTCTTCTACTAAACCGGTTGAAGAAATTGAAGAAGATTTTCATATCCATTTAAAGTCAATTGAATTGATCAATGTAGACATCTACAAGCTCAATGAAGCCAACGGAATGATGATTGAATCATTCGTTGAGCATGCGGATCTTGGTTTTAAAACAAATGACGAGCATGTGCTGGCCTCAATTGATGCACAATTAGAAATGAACATCATTCAACACGGCGATACGAGCTTTTTTAAGCATAAACATTTGAATATCAAAGGAGATATGGAATATTTGAAGGAGGAGGATATCATTATGATCAACCCTTCTGAATTAGAATTAGAGCATGCGACCTTTAAAAGTGAGGGAATGATAGATGTAGCAGATGACTTCAATGTGGATGTAGTTTTATATGGTCATAAAAAGAACTTTGAATTATTCATGGCTCTTGCCCCTGAAGAGCTCAACCCTGTGTTGAGTAAGTATGATAATGCAGGAGATATCGAATTTGAAGTGCAAATTCAAGGAAAAGCAATAAACGGCTCTACTCCTTATGTTGATGCGACATTTAGTTGTAAAGACGCGCATTTTGAGAATAATCTCACCCATAAAAAAGTGGATCAACTTAACTTTTCTGGTCACTTTACAAACAACGGAATGCCTGGTCTTGAAGGGATGGAGTTTAGTTTGAAGGATTTTACAGCACGACCCGAAGCAGGAGAATTTAAGGTCAATCTTGAAGTTAAAAATTTTGAATCTCCAGATATAGACCTCACCCTTGATTCGGATTTCGATTTGGAATTTTTAACCTCCTTTATCAATGCTACGAGCTTTGAGGAGATCCACGGAAAAATTCAAATGCACATGAAATTCCACGACATTATTGATTTATCCAAACCTGAACGCTCCATTGAAAAAATGAATGAGGCCTACTATTCTGAAATCCTGGTAGAAGATTTGGGATTCAAAACACCGGCCTACCACTTAGGGCTAGATAATTTCAACACGAAAATCACGGTAAACGGTCATGAAGCGACAATAGAATATTTTAAAGCACAACTGGGAGGTTCAGATATCGATATATCGGGCCACATTTCAGATTTACCGGCTATCATTCATCATTCATCAGACGAAGTGACTGCTGATTTGAGTATTAATTCAAAATTACTTGACATCCTTGAGATGACGCAATCTGACGATCCGGAGAAAGAACCTGTAGATGAAAGAATTCATGGATTAAAAATGAACCTGAAATTTGTTTCGTCTGCTAAGAATTTTACTGAGTCCCCTAACCTACCTGTTGGCGAATTTTTTATTGAAGATTTATATGCTAAGCTGGATCATTATCCGCACACATTCCACGATTTTCATGCAGATTTGTTTGTTGAAGATTCCAATTTCAAAATCATTGATTTCTCGGGGATGATTGATGAATCAGATTTTCATTTTAATGGCAAACTTTTAGACTATGAAAGATGGTTAGAAGAACATCCAAAAGGAGATACCAAAGTAGAATTTGATCTGACTTCAAAGCACTTAGAATTAGATGACCTGTTTTCGTATAAAGGAGAAAATTTTGTTCCGGATGATTATAGACATGAAGTGTTAAGCAACATGAAGTTACACGGTTCTGTTGAGCTTCATTTCAATGATGGCTTGCAATCCACAGATGCCCAATTAGAAAATGTTTCTGCTAAAATGAAAGTGCATCCAATGAAAATGGAAAATTTTAATGGTAGAATTCACTTTGAGGATGAACATATCGTTATCGAACAGTTGGCTGGTAAAATTGGAAAATCTCGTTTCTCAGTTGACCTCAACTATTATTTAGGAGAAGATGAATCCATCAAAAAAAGGGACAATCATTTTGGAATCACGGCTTCATGGCTAGACTTTGATGAACTGTTCAATTACAATGCGCAACCTACAGATTTAGCTGAGTCCCCTTCTGAGCATGAAGATGTATTCAATATTTATGAACTGCCTTTCACGACCATGACTTTTGATTTAGATATTGATCATCTCAACTATCACAGGTACATGCTTAAGAATTTTCATGGAAGATTCAACACCACACCTGAGCATTATATCTATATCGATACGCTACGTACCAATGCTGCGGGAGGGTCAATTGCTTTATCAGGTTACTTTAACGGCTCAAATAAAGACAAAATCTACTTCAGTCCTAATATGAAGATGAAGAATGTGGATTTAGACAAACTCCTTTTCAAATTTGAGAATTTCGGGCAAGATCATCTAGTTTCTGAAAACTTACATGGACGAATCACTGCAGATATCAAAGGAAAAATTCATGTTCATGCTGATATGGTTCCAATTCTGGACGATTCAAAAATCAATATGGATGTATTGATCATCAACGGGCAATTACTCAACTTCGCACCGATAGTTGATATGAAGGAATACTTTGTAGATAAAAACGTGCACAAAGTGAAATTCGACACCCTTCAAAATCACATTGATTTTGATAATGGCACCATCAACATTCCCAATATGTCAATCAATTCTACGCTTGGGTTCATTATGATTTCTGGAACTCAAGACATGAATTACAACATGGAATACTATCTAAGAGTCCCACTTAAGCTTGTTGCCGGCACTGGATTCAAGGCATTATTTGGTAAAAAACAAGAAGAAGTTAACCCAAATCAAGAAGATGAAATTGAATACGTAGATCCAGAGAAAAAACAGGCCTACGTGAACATTAAAATTGTAGGTAACGAAACCGATTACAAAATCACATTAGGCAAGGATAAAAAGAATAGAAAAGATTAAATAATTTTTTCTGTTTTGAAATAATATGGGGCACTCAACGTTTTAGCTTCATATTCATTTCAAAATCTTCTATTATGATTGCCCAAATAAAATCAATGCTTTTAGTTTCGTTTTGTTGTTTCATTACTATTGGAACTCTAGCCCAAAAAAAATCAGATATTGGCTTAATATTTTCCCCATTTTATCCACTTTCAGGTGCCTTTGAATATCGAGTGCCCATCAAAAAAAACGACAAGTTCCTGTTGAAATATGGACTTTATCATACTCAGCACAGCAATTTCGAATGGTACAACTCTGAAATTATTGCCGCCAATGACTCAACTGTAACTGAGCGTCAATTAGGCAATAACAATAACACTTTTGAATTCAGGTTTGGTTCAGAATATCAGATCAAGGAGACAATTTTTTCAATTTACTCTGATATTAATGTTGGATACAAACATGAGAAATTATTCTACAACACCATGTCTTATCAATTGCAAGGTGGAGAGTGGGTTTCACCTCAAACTACAATCTACCCTGACGGACAAGACCCTTCACAATCAAGAGTAACAAGACATTACTTAACAACAAATTTAAGAGCAGGGGCAGCAATGAATGTACCAATTGGCAAACTATTTTTATTGAATCTATATGTAGGAGGATCTTTCGGCTTGCCAATTTATATGGGTGAAACGAACAAAATAGGTCCAGAAGAAGATTTCAAAGGAGTTCCTATCACTTTTGATGTATTTACAAATGCAGGTATTGGCTTGAGATACAAAATTGGAGTGAACAAAGAATAAGACTCATTATTACATAAAGAACACCAACCCATTGGTAGGCAATCTCGTTTTGATTAGAAATCGCCCGAAATGAGAAACCTTTTTCTAATAGTCACTCTAGCTTTTAACATTAATTATTCTTGGTCGCAATATGTAGAATGGCCAGACTCTTCCGCGAGCTGGGTAAATATACATTATTCTTATGTCCAAAACTTTGATATCTGGGGTAATTCATGGTATACTGTAGAACAAGACGATATTGTTGGTTTTTGTGTCAATGGAGAAGATACATTGATTGGAACTGAAACGTATACGAAAGTTGACACTTGCTTAACAGGAGGTTATAAAGGTGCTTTACGCTCAGAGAACAGGATTGTTTACTATGTCCCTAAAGACAGCAGTCAAGAGTATCTCATTTATAATTTCAATGTCTTACCTGGAGATACTGTTAATTTTTATTATGAAGATTTCTATGCCAACTATTCATTGCAAAGTGGTCAACACGTTTTACAACCTGGCTCGGTTGACTCTAGCCTGTTTCAGGGAAAATGGCGCAAAACTATTGACATGGGAGGTTCACGCTGGATAGAAGGAATTGGAAACTCCTATGGCCTGTTCTTAGAGCACTGGGATAACGTTTCAATGTATTTGGTTGAACTAAATTGCATGAGCTTAAATGATACTGTCCATTTCATAAATCATGACACAACATATATAGCCGGAAATTGTCAATACGATTTGGGTTTTGGAAAATCAACGTTTAATGAAACAAAAATACTCGTTTTCCCCAATCCAGCACATGACTTGGTCAATTTAACCTTTGAATCACCAAACATTTTAACAAATCAGGTGATATTAAGGATGTTTGATATACAAGGCAACCAAGTTACAATTGAGGCCAGCCAAACCAATGAAGGTTATACTGTCCCGCTAGATGATTTAGAACAAGGACTTTACTTTTTGGATATCCAAATTGAAGACTCCCATGTCTCAAAAAAAATCACAAAACTTTAACTACTTGATCAGTTTTTGAATTCTGTCAATTTGAGCTTGTTTGTTGACTTCTCTTAAGCGGTTAGAGGTGTCTGTATAGAATTGGTGAGCAGATAAAAATTTGATTTGCAACTCGTTCCAAACATTGATATCGTTCATGATACCCATTGCTTCTAACTCTTTAAACAATTTGTTAGAAGTTGGAATAAAGTCTGATCTTCCTAAATAGTCTAGATCTGAATCACACATAATTCGTTGCAACAAGGTTTCAGGGTTTGGTGGCATTTGTGTTGCCATGATGATATTACAAATTTCATCAATCTGATGTTCAGAGTAATTGTATGCTGTTAACCATTCTCTGGCAATCACACAACTATGCGCCTCATGTCCAGCAGATTCAATGGTATGCCCAGTATCATGAAACAAGGCAGCCGTTTTCAATAATAAAATCTGCTCATCAGATACGCCTTCACCATATCCGATCAACTCAACTTGATTAACTACGTCAATGGTATGCGTATAATCATGGTAATACAGATGTTCGGGTAAATTCTTAATCAAAAAATCAATCACTTTAGCTTCAAGGTCATTGAACTCTTTCAAGTGATACTTCAGCATGAACTCATCATTTGGAACAATTCCCAATTTTCGATCTTCTGAGTAAGCCTTTTTAATTCGTTTTAAACGATACAGTTCTAAGTTACCTCTATACTTAATAGGCAATTCTCCAGAATACTCGCAAGTGAAGTATCCCTTAACTATTTCATAGGTATAATCTGAAAGGATAATTTCTCCAACTTCACACATGGCAGCAATTCTCGGAGCAGAATTAATCACCTCTCCAGTCAAACTGAATGAAGCTTTTTTCTTACGAGATTTTTCTTCTTCTACTACTCCATTTCCTGAATGAATTCCGATTCTTAAATCCCAAAAGTATTTTCCTTCTTTATTAAATTTTTCTTGGAGAGATTTCACATATTGTGTGATTTCAAGGGCCGCCAAGCAAATATCAATAAAATTGGTTGAGCGCTTTTCAGTAATTCCTCCGGCTAAAACATAATCATCTCCTATAACTTTGATACGCTCTAATTTATGCTTATGCGCGATATCATCAAACTTGATATAGATTTCATCTAATACATCATACAAATCATCCGCAGCTTCACCTTCTTTGATGGTTTTAAATCCACCAAAATCAACATAAAGTACTGAGATGCCTTTCTTTTTGACAGAAAGCTTGTTGCCAGATTTTTTCTGAATCTCTTTAATGGTAGATTCAAGGTCACGATTCGATTCAATCAATTCCTCATTCTGAGCTGTCAACTCCTTAATCTGTTGATTCAATCGTTGATTTGTCTTTAATAAATCGTCAATATTGAGCTTATTGTCTTTATCCATTTTTAAGAATCCCTGAAACTTTCAGACTAATTTAATAATATTGAGGAGTTTAGCTTGACTGAAACTCGTTTTTCGCAATTCTTAGATCGAAATACGAAAATCGAAGTACGAGAATCGAAAATCGAAATACGAGAATCGAAAATCGAAAATCGAATAACCTACTCTAAAATCTTGGCAATAACTTTCGTTGAATTAAACTGCTCAAAAATGATTTTCAAGAAAACCGTAATCGGAATTGACATGATCATTCCAGGCACACCCCAGATGAATCCCCAGAACATCAGCATAATCAATACTGAAATAATATTGATGGAGAAAGATTTACCCATATAGATAGGCTCTAAAATTGAACCAAACAATACCTGAACAAGTGTAATTGTAATAACGAAGAACAATAAAGTACTTGAAGGATCTAACTCCACATAAGCAAAAATTGAACACATGATCACTGTAATGAACGAACCTACCATTTGAATGAAGTTGATAGAAAAGGCAAATATCCCCCAGAAAATTGGGAAGCTTACATCAAAGGCATAACAGGCAATGCACGTACCAACACCAGTTCCAAAGCTTACTAAAAATTTAACACGTAAAAACTTGATGATGTCTTTCTCAATTCTTCTAAAAGTCTTCACTGACGAATACTTTAATTTAAGAACCGTAGAGTTTAGCAACTTTTCAAAATTGATAGATTCCGCTAACCATAAAACCACGAAGAATAAGGTCATGAGTACCTGCGTCACTAAATTACCAGCAAATTTGAAGGCCGGTCCAGCGTACTTCATTGCAAAATCTTGACTGAATAATGGCTTTTTCTTGGCTGTGGGGTCCTGTTCAACTCCAAAATAATTCTGCACGGCCTCTACTCCAGAAGATATTTTAACTTCGGCTTTAGCCATGAAATCATCTTTGGTAGCCAATATCTCTTGACTAGATAAATTCAATAAAAGCGATACCAAATACACGAGAACCACCATTACAACTATTACCGTTCCAACGCTTACTGGCTTACTCGCTCCCTTAGATTTCAACCATCTCATCAACGGTAAAAACAACAATGCGATAAACATGGAGCTTAATAAGGGGATAAAAATGAACGACAAAATTTTCAATAAATAGAAAACAACAGGCACTACTAAAATCAGTAAAAGTCTATTGGTAGTTTTTGTACTCGTCATTGATTTTTATTTAGCCTCAATTATTAGAGAGCTGCAAAAATAAACGATAATTTGAAAACTAGAACCTTCGTTATTAAATTAAATACTTACAGGTATTTTCCAATGCTCAGAAATCACTTCACATATATGACGTGCTTCAGTTTCTGCTCGATCATTTATTTTAAAATCAGTGGCACCAAAAGCAGTTTTCATACTATCCTTCATATCCAACTCTAACATCTTATAAACGCCTTTATCCTTGGTGTACTTCGGAACTTTAAGACAAACAGCATATCGATATTGAGTGCTTGAGCTAGAATTGGTTCTTATAGTCGTTTTATGAATAAAAACACTGGTCACTTCTTCTCTGAGTATCACCATCTTTTTACCAAAAAGTCCTCTATATTCAAATCCATGTTTTTCAAAAGCATATCGCCTTTTCTTTGAATAATGCTGAACAAGAACGAAAATTACAATGCTCCAACTGGAAAAAGCAAACAAGGAGCACATCAATACAGCTCCATTTAAAAACGTTCCTGTTTCCTTGAAATAATGAATCATCAGAAATCCGAAAAATCCTCCCAAAGCGCCCAAAACTATAACTGGTATAAACGGAAATAACTTAATTGACTTTTGTTCAGCAATGAGTAATTCATCCTTATAAGGGTATGAAATTATGTATCTGTTAATCCGAAACTCCTTATCAATTCCTGATGGAGCCTTGGATGACAGGTCATCCTTTGGATCATCTATCAATTCTTCTTTCATCTCAATATCAAAAGGATGTTAACCAAAATTTCATTTTATGAACAATAACGACTAAAATAATACCTTAATCCTATATTAGCTCAAAAATAAACAACCTATGAAGAAAGTATTTTATACTATGAGCATGGCAATTGCTGCTGTGTCTATGTTGGCAAGCTGTGGAGGCGAAGCCGAAGAAACAAGTGAAGAAAGTGAAGAAACTGTTGAGGAAGTAATTCCAACCTTTGCTGATGAGTGCACAGGAGAAAACGATATCACTTTTAAAGTGGATAATTATGGTTTTCAATACGATTCAACTTTTGCCGCTGACATTAAGTTTGAAGTTATCAGGTCTACTTGGGATATGAAAAATGACTCAACTGCAGAACTAAACCTGTACAATTTTGAGGAAGGTGCTGCTGACACTACAACAAACTTCAACATTAAAGCTAAATTCAGAACTTATAATGGTGAAGTTCTAGGGGCAGGAACATACCCTTACTCTCCAAAGGAGACGGATAATAGAGCAGTTTCAATTACGATCAATAACAGTATCGGAAAAGTTTATTTCAATTGGTTTGCAGGAATGCCTGATCAAGGATCAATAGATTTAACTTTTGCTGATGCAGATGGTGCTTGTGGATCATTTGCGCTAAAAGT